>JAGACY010000472.1 GCA_017613855.1 Pseudomonadota bacterium | reverse complement strand
TTGTAGAGACGTTCCATGGAGACTGTGAAAAAACAAGTCTAATGGATAATTTGATTTTTGTGGTTCAGCTTTCAGACGATCCTGAAGCTGAGCCATCTATAACCATAATATCATTCTTATTATTTATGATAAGCAACTTCTGCCTAAGTGGAGATTATCTCCAGTCATCTCAGATCGCATTTAGCCGTGTATTCGTGAATCCACATAGATTTGCAAAACGCACAAAGTTATACGAATTAAAATACAGAGCGATTTCCGAGCCAACTTTCTCCATAGTTGTTAAGAACAATGGACACTTGCCTGCCCAATATTTGATTGTTCCAAATACGTTTTCAACCAGCCCAAATCGTTCTCTTAATAACTGTTTATTTTCCTGTTGTTCCATTTTCAGTCGATAATTTTCTTTCCACTCATGTTCTTCACTGACCCAAACAGAACGACCGTGTTTTGACTTTGTACATTTATCTCTCAGTGGACAGGTGGCACAATCTTTTTTGGAAGCCTTAAACACATCATAGTTAATTCCTCTGTGTTGCTTTGTTGAAACGAATGTCAAACTTTTTCCTTGGCAACATCTTACGGTATTAGAATTCTGATCATACTCAAATGTAATACCATTTTCTTTATCTTTTTCTTTTTGGAAAATTTTAGGAACTCCAATCACACATTCTACACCCTGTTTCTCAATTTCCTGAATTTGTTTTGCATTGCAATAACCAGAATCACCAACCATTGTAGAAATGTCTATATTGCTATTTTCGGCTATTTTTAACGTTTCTTTGGAAACAGGAGCCAATTGCTGTACATCGTTGGCATCATTAGTCACAGCATAGTTCATAATTACATGTAAATCTTTCTCAACTACCACCTGAGTATTGTAAGAGGCTTCAAAATGACCTCCTTTATGTTTCATGCATCGGGCATCTGGATCATTGACAAATCGCTGTGGTTTAGCTTCTTCTTCTTTTACTTTGGTTTCTGCATTCTGAACTTTTGCTTCTAATGCTTGCAATTTCCCTTTGGCCTGCTCAAGCTCTTCACGAAGCGCGATGTTCTCTTCTTCAACGTCTTCGATATGGTCAAGCCTCTCTGATTCATTTAGGTACGCTACAAGCTCTAATTGTGCCTTGCGTAATTCATCCCTGCATTTCTGAAGCGTTGTTTTGGAAGCGTATGCCTTAAATTTTGTTCCATCAATGGCTGCTGATGTGGGCTCTTTGGTACATAATGCAAGAACTGTATTACGAACAAAAACAAAAAAGGATTCGAACAAATCCTTATTTGCAGCGCGGAACGATGCTATTGTGTGATAACTGGGGTGCAAATTGCCCAATAAAAACATGACCTCAATATTGTTATACGTGGCAGCTTCCAAGCGTCGTGAGCTATTGATATGGTTGCGATAACCATACATCAATAGTTTTAGCATCTCCTTTGGAGAAAAAGCCGATGCCCCCGTTTTAGCATTCTGAATGCCTGAGATATTATTCAAGTCCTGCTTTTCAAAGAAGCTATCTGCCAGTTCATCAAGTAGACGCACTTCACTATCTTGGGGAATCAAGTTTTCCAGACTGAACATCTTGATTTGATTTCTGGGTTCAGGTGTCTTAAACAGCAATGGCATCGCAGCCTCCATTCATTGCAAAAACCTAAAGGATTTTCGCAATGAAGCAAGGTTACGTCAACTAAAATGAACCCCATTACCTTAGAAAGCAGGGGCGTTCTGGTTTTGCTCCAAAGCTACCACTTATTTCACAGCCTCCGTGGAACGTCTCTAGGCGTGCCCCCACCATAAAAATACATCCCACGTGGTCGCCCAAAATCCGCCAATTCCATTGATAATCCATAACGATTTGGTTATCATGATACATTTATTATCGTAGAGACGTGTCGTGACACGTCTCTGTCGTGACACGTCTCTGTGGGTTGGATTGCATTCGGATCGCCATATATCAAGGAGATTTCAAATATGAAAAAACGGTTGGATATTAACGCCGGTGAAAATGCGAGGAAAAATGCGCACAGCAAATGTGCATTTGCATTGATTTTGAGCACCATTTTGATGGCACAAGCCTGTGATGAAGGTTCATCCTCGCCCAAGGCACCGATTGATGATGATCCCTGCAGTGCATGCGGTCCCGAACAGGTTTGCAAGAATGATACATGCTACGATCCGAATGATCCCTGCATTGCATGCGGTCCCAATCAGGTTTGTAAGGACGGCACGTGCTACGAGCAGGATCCGAATGATCCCTGCAGTGCGTGCGGTCCCGATCAGATTTGCAAGAACGGCAAATGCTACGATTCGGATGATCCCTGTTTGCAATGTACAGGCAATCAGGTCTGTGTCGATAAAACATGCAAAAATCCAGACGATGGGGCAAAATGCGATCCCGAGTGTACCGACGGCAAACAATGCATCGATGGTCGATGCGCGCTTTGCATTGGTTCGGAATGCTTTTTTGATGGCGACGATGATCCCGTCGACCCACAAGAAGATTGCCAAATCGACGAAGACTGCTCGGGTGAGGACCAAATCTGCGAGAATGGCGAATGCATCAGCAGCGTGTGCGATCCTGAGTGCAGCGATGGCCAGTCATGCGAGCGCGGCAAATGCAAATCCGAAACGCTGCTTTGGGATTTGTGTAACAACCAGGCCGACTGTATTTCCGGTGAATGTATTTATTATCTGACGCCATCCAAAGAATTAAAACTGGATGTCGATGGCGAAATCCAGACATTTACTTCGGATAATCCCATTCCCGTAAATTTGCTGGATGAACGCATCAATGCAGACTATTACAACCGGATACATCCCAATAGTGATCTTTCTTCGGATACGATGGTTGGCATTTGTACGTATGAGTGTACCAAAGAAAAAGAAGCTGAATGTCCTTCGGATTGGACATGTCAGGTCGTCGCCAAGGGGATTTTGAATTATTCGACCTCGGGTGATTTGCCGTTCCAGCTCAAATTGGATGACCTTGAAAAAACGCCGTTTGCAGCTGTATGTCGTCCCGATGAGTCTTCCCAATACGACTCAGCCATGTGCGAAGCTTCCGA
>JAGACY010000471.1 GCA_017613855.1 Pseudomonadota bacterium | reverse complement strand
CAATTTTGCCGCTGAGTGCGTCGATGGGAGCAGCCGAAAGGAAAACCGTATTGAGGCCGAGGTATATTAAAGTGACGATGGCCGTACCGAGCGCGATTGCTTTTGGAAGTGATTTCTTGGGATTTTTGATTTCACCGGCGAGATAGGCGGAACCATTCCAACCCGTATAGGCGTATGTGACGAAGATGAGCCCGATTGCAAAAGCTGGGCTGAGCATCATCATACCGGTGTCTGCTGCGGTTTCGCTCATTATTCTCGAGGTGTCGCCAAGTGCAAGTCCGCCGATGATGAAGCTGCTGACGAGCAGGATCTTGAGGACGGTAAAGACATTCTGAAGCGCCGTACCCCAGGTGACTTTGATGGCATGGACGGCAGAGAGCAGCAGAATGACGATAAGTGCCGCCCAGAATTGGCTGAGCCCCGGGAAGCATTGGGCTCCATACGTGCCAAAAGCCATGGCTGCCGAGGCAATTGGGGCAGAAAACCCGACGATAAGCGAAACCCATCCGGCGACAAAGCCGACAGCGGGGTGAAATATTTTTGACAGGAGCTGATATTCACCGCCATTTTTAGGGTACATGGCGACGAGTTCGGCATACGAGAGGGCACCAAAGAAAGCCACGATGCCGCCGATGAGCCATGCCCATAAGACGGCAGGGGCCGAGGGGGTGGTTTCGAGGAGGAAACCCGTCGTCGTAAAGACACCTGTTCCCACCATACTGGCAACGACGATCATCGTCGCGGTAAATCCGCTGATGACGCGCTTAGGCTCGGTGGTGGCGGTACATTCCGCTTCCTGGTTTTCGTGAATTACTGCATCCGGCATGAAAGTTTTTTGTATTTCCACACAAATCTCACGGTTAGGTAAAATGTGTCGAAGGACACATTAAAAATTGGGTGCATTTAACCTGATTGGTGAACTTATTCAACATTTTGAGATTGTTTTCGTGTATAATGATTTGAGTGTAGGGAAATGTCTCCCCTATGTGACAGTAAAAGGAAACAAAATGTCACTTGGACGAAATGAAAAATGCCATTGCGGCAGTGGAAAAAAATACAAGAATTGCTGTTTGCAGAAAGACCTGGAGCAAAAGCGCATCGAAGAAGCCGAGGCACGCCTGAAGGCTGTAACCGATAGTGAAGAGCCTGAAAAATTCGAAGAAAATGAGGCTCCCAAATTCCCAACCTGGAAGATTTTTGCCATAGGAACCGCCATACTCGCTGTTTTGGGGATTATTTTTTATCTGGTTGGGATGCCTCGTCTTGGTGGAGCCATCTTTGGATCGGGTATGCTCATTTTGATCGTTTTTTGTGCATTCCGCAATGAACCGACAGTACGCAAACGCCCGGGTGATGCGGGGAATATCGATTTCGGGAACCGGCGGTAGTTCAATGCGTAATTCGTAATTCGTAATTCGTAATTATTAGGGACTTCTCAAAGTCATCTCTAACGAATTGAAGTTGTTTTAGCTTTTGAGCACCATTTGGGGGGCTGCGCGCTCAATTGCGCATTGCGCATTGCGAATTGCGCATTGCGAATCTCCCCAAACACCATTGTGTATTCATTCCGATCCGGGCGCGTCTGCGGCACACCCGGCTATATTCTACGAATGAGACGCCTTCCAGGCGTATCGATTTTAATGAATTGACTCACTCAATTGCGCATTGCGAATTGCGCATTCCGAATTAATCAGGCCTTCCCCTTTGGTTTTGCTTTTTATGTCTCAACCTTATTTCATAGAAAAACAGCATTTCTGCGGGGATGGCATTGCGGTTTGTGATGGGCGTTCCATTCGGATTGCCAATGCTTTAAAAGGGGAAACTGTTCTTGCAGAGGATGTTTCGGTTCGCCGAAGGCGGCAGGCTTTTTTGGATGAGGTCACTGAGCGTTCGGCAGATCGATGTGCACCGATTTGTGAGCATTGGAAGTGCTGTCCGGCATGTCAGTATCAGTGTCTGCGCATTGAGCAACAGCGCGAAATTAAGAAAAACCAATGGCTGACGCTGATTAAAAAATTTGTTGACATTCCGGAAGACTGTGAAATCGGGTTTTATGAGGCTCCGCAGACGCTTGGTTATCGATGCCGCATCGATGCCCTGGTGTGCCATGGTGCAGATGGTGCCTATCTGGGGATTTTACCGCGCCTGGATGCAGCGGCATTTTCTTTCATTCAAATGGGGATGAGCCTATCCGATTTGGGGATGCTCGAACCCGGCGATGTCCTTGCAAACGAAAACATAGAGCATGTTCCATTGGCGCATTGTCCTTTGCATTCTGATGAATTGAATGCGCTCATTGATCGGCTGGAACCGCTGATGGGCAGTTTTTTGCCGCAAACCCGGGTATCGCTCGAAGCCTATGGGGATAGCGCGCGTGTCGTCATTTTTGCCATGCCTGAGCATGCAAAAGCGACTCATCACGTTGCAGAACAATTGGCGAAAAACCTGGATATTTCTGTCGTATTTCAGGAACTGCCGCCCCGAGGATCGCATGTTTACCCTCAGCCCGTACTCTTAGGCGGTTCACCCTGGCATTGTTATGCCCACAATGAATTGGGGCAGGCGCTTTATGTCCGCACAGGTGCCTGGACACCGGTGAATCCGGTCAATGCCCAACTCATTCGTCAGTCGATGATGCGCATGGTGGAGGGTCGTCATTTTGAGCATGTGCTGGAACTTGGGTGTGGCTGCGGCACTCATTCGACTGTTTTTTCGGGTGTGAGTGCGCATTACACGGGGATTGATGCGGCATGGCCTGCGATTTTATCGGCTCAGCATAATGCGGAGAACTACAGGTGGGGAAATGTGGCTTTTTTTACAGATTCTGCTGATCATTATCTCGATAAAAGGTATTATAAGGGGGTGCGTGTAGACGCAATCGTCATGCACAGCAACCGGATGCCTTATTCTGAAAAAACTGCGCATCTGTGCTTGAGATTTGGCGCAAAAGATCTATTTATTGCGGCGCCGACGGCGTTTGCCATGGCGCAGGAATGCCGGCATTTTTTCGGTCTTGGATTTCATTTAAAAAAACTGTCACTTTGTGACACACTACCTTTAACATATCACATGATGGCAACAGCCCATCTTTCACGTTTGCGTTAATTTTATGAGCGATAATTCCCAAAGAAAATCACTTCAGCTTCCGGCTTTGACCAAAAGAACAAAAAACAGTTCTGAAGCGAATATCAAATCGGTGAGCAGAACAGATTTACCCAAGCTGTCGTTACCCAAATTGAATTCCAAGTCATCTGCGGAGATTCCTAAGGTAGAATCGGATGATGCCGAATTCGCGAAGACAGAAATGAACAACCCGATTATTGAGCAGGAAGCTCAGGAATCGGTGAGCGTTCAAAAATCAGATACAGAGAAGCCTCGTAAAAGCATGTCTCTGCCTTCTCTTCCGAAACTGAGTATGTCCAAGCCTTCGTCAGATTCATCCGAGGAAAATGAGTCCCCGAAGAAGGAATTGCGCAAGCAGTCGGCAGCCCCGGCACCAGAGCCAGTGAAGGAAGAAAAAGTCAAAGAAGAAAAGAAATCCCTCCCCTCTGCGAAGGCTTTAAAGTCGCCCAAAAAACAACCTCTTGTCGTGGTGAAGGATTTGCCTCCAGTGAGTGCGGACGATCCCAATGAGCCGCATGAAGTTCCAAAGTATTATATTCAGAATCCTTCCATGAAGGATGAAGAGGCGGTCGTACTGCCGCCGATGCCACCCGAACTCGGTTTGGATGATGAAATTGGGAATGCTCCCACGCTCATAAATGATCCTTCCTACGAATCTTCACAATCCGTAGAACAAATCGATAATGCTCTGGATCAGTTGGGGAGAAGACCGTCTGTTCCGCGTATTCCAGTGCGTGAAATTCCCCAGGAACCAATCGCAGATTTTCCGCCTATTCCGATGCCTAAAGCAGAACCTGCTGTGATAAGGCACGATTCAAATGCGGCTATCCCGGTTTCCAAGAATAAAACCGACGCCTATGCGGCACCGCTTGCACAGCTTGAAAATGATGCCGATGCTCTTCTTAAGGAAAATCAGCGTGCGTCGCAGGCTCATATTCAGCCGATAGGTCAGGAGCAGTTTGCAGCCGCAGATCAAGCTAATGGGGCTTCTCACGATAATATCGATCGGAAAAGCCAGACATTGAATTATCCGCTCAATAAATTTGAAGCGGATGCGCTCAATCATGCCGGCGAGGCTCATTATTCGGTCGATGTTCAGCGATATGCCAATTATGAAAGCTCCGAATCGGGGTATTCGGACGAAGTTGAAGAAGCGATTCTGTATGCCGCGCGTTCGCCGTTTTCTCGTTTCTTCAGCGATTTGCCTTCGCTTTTAACGCGTCCTGGTTATTTCTGGCGCGGTCAGGTCGAACACCCAGCCACCATCGCTCAGGTACACTGGCCGCATCTCCTTATTTTGGTTGTACTTCGTGCATTTTGCATGTTTATCGGTTCGTTTTCAT
>JAGACY010000470.1 GCA_017613855.1 Pseudomonadota bacterium | reverse complement strand
GATGAATGATGAATGATGAATGATGAATGGCATTCTCAATGACAATCCATACGCCCCGCAGGGGCAATACCTTTGTAGCTATTAGCCGTTGGTGGACGAAGCGTAACCCATGGGGGAATGACAATTCCTCATGAATTAGAGAAAACCGGGGATTTGGTAGTTATCATGCCGGATAAAAATTGCACAGAGATTGAAATCATTCATCCGGAGGCTGTGGAACGTGTTCGGAATTCCATGCTGACGGAAGACGAATATAGTGGTATTGCCGGGCTTTTTAAGAATTTTGGTGATACCACGCGGGTTCGTATTTTGCATTATTTGCAAGGCGGAGAGCTTTGCGTATCCGATTTGACTGCATTGCTTGGTGTCACCAAATCGGCAGTATCTCATCAATTGCAGGCACTGAAATTATCAAAACTTGTCAAATCCAGGCGTGACGGACAGATCATTTATTACAGTCTGGATGATGACCACGTAAAACTCATTCTGAATATGGCGCTTGAGCACTTAAGGGAATGATTGTTAATGCGGAATGCGGAATGCGGAATGCGGAATTGGGGTACAAAACTCAAGGGGAAATCTGAAGCTAGTGGTGAAGGGCAGTCTTAATTCGTAATGCGTAATGCGTAATGCGTAATTGGGGATGCAAAACTAAAGGGCGACTCTAAAGCTAAAATAACTATCGTTCTTTAGGAATAACTTTGAGCATACCCTAACTGCTAACTGCCGAATGCGAAATGCTTATCGTATAGTTGAACAATTGCTCAATTGATTAAAAATTAAATTATCTCTGGACATTCAAAAGATAATCGTGTAAACCGTATTTTGAAAGTTGAATGATTGCTCAACTTTTTGATTGCGGAGCAGAGACATGAGAGAAACATTTATCCTTAAAGGTCTGGATTGCCCGAATTGTGGTGCAAAAATTGAGCATGAGGCATTGGATATCCCAGGGGTAGTCAAATCCGAGCTCAATTTGATCAAGCAGAAACTCATGCTTGAACTTGATGATGCTGCCGAATTGGACCAGGTCATTCTTCGATTAAAAGCAATTGTGCACGATCATGAACCGGATGTGGTCGTTTTTCACAATGAAAATGCGAAACAACCGGACTTTGCGGGATGTATAGCCTGTCCTCATTGTGAAAGCTGTCATCGCCGTGAAGAAGAAGGGGATTCTCCGTGGCGTTTGAGACGCTTGTGGATTGGGGGATTATTGGCTTTGGGATGCATCGCTGTATTTTATCTTTTCAAGCCGGCGATGATATGGATCTTGCCACCGCTCGTGGTGTCGTATCTCATTTTGGGGGGTGATGTTCTGCTCAGGGCAGGGCGTAATCTATTGAAAGGCAACTTTCTGGATGAAAATTTTTTAATGGCATTGGCGACGATCGGAGCATTTGCAATTGGCGAGTATCCTGAAGCGGTCGCAGTCATGTTATTTTACCAAATCGGTGAGTATTTTCAGGATCGTGCAGTCGATAAATCGCGTCGGGCTATCTCGGAATTAATGGATATTCGGCCGGATCGTGCGGTTGTAATTCGGGATGGTGAGTATCGGGAAGTGTCACCGGAAGATGTCCGAATCGGAGAGATGATCTTTGTCAAACCGGGAGAGAAAATTCCTTTGGATGGTGAGGTCACTGAAGGGAAATCACTTTTGGATACACGGGCATTGACGGGAGAATCCGTCCCTCGTGAAATATTTCCCGGGGAAATGGCGCTTTCGGGGTGTGTGAATCAGACAACGGCATTAACGATACGGGTAACCAAATTATTTGCAGAGTCCACATCGTCAAAAATCGTCGATCTCGTTGAAAATGCGTCTTCGAGAAAGGCGCCGGCAGAGCATTTTATTACGAAATTCGCGCGTTACTACACACCGACAGTTGTCATTCTGGCTTTTTTGCTTGCTGTGATACCGCCTTTGTTCGGTGTGGGGGCATGGTCGGAGTGTGTGCGAAGGGCCTGTATTTTTCTCGTTATCTCGTGTCCCTGTGCATTGGTTATCTCTGTGCCTCTGACTTTTTTTGGGGGAATTGGGGCAGCATCGCGCCGCGGGGTGCTTGTAAAAGGAGGCAATTATCTTGAGGCGCTCAATAAAATCAGGACGATTGTGTTTGATAAGACGGGGACGCTGACCTGCGGTAATTTTGAGGTTGTTCGGCATATCCCTGCCACGGATCATACAGAATTGGAGCTAATGACGGCAGCAGCACATGCAGAGGCTCTTTCGAATCATCCGATAGCACGTTCAATTATGAAGGATGTCACCCGCATGGGGATCGAAGTGGATGTTCAGGCACTCACGGACTATACCGAAATTTCGGGGCAGGGGACGTCTGTCATTTGGGAATCAAAGAAACTATACGCCGGGAATGATAAACTCATGGCGGCACAAAATGTCGAATTTGTGCCATGTTCAGAGGCAGGAACCAAAATATATGTTACCGTGGATGGGGCGTATTTGGGGTGTATTTTGATCGCCGATGAACCTAAACCGGACAGTGCTGCAGCAATTGCAAAACTCAAGGGACATCATATCGACAAGACCGTTATGCTGACAGGGGATGATTCGGGCATTGCACAGGATATCGCTAAAAAACTTGGAATTGATGAAGTCTTTGCGGAGTTGCTGCCGAATCAAAAAGTTGAGAAACTTGAAGGGATGATCAGGCAGCAAAAAAATGGCAATGGTATAGCCTTTGTGGGGGATGGTTTAAATGATGCGCCGGTTTTGGCACGTGCGGATGTGGGAATCGCTATGGGCGGTTTAGGTTCAGACGCAGCGATTGAAGCAGCAGATGTGGTCTTAATGACCGATGAACCAGCCAAACTCGTGGATGCGTTTGAAATTGCCCAAAAGACTCGCACAATTGTGATGGAAAACATCGTATTTGCCATCTCCGTAAAAGTGCTTTTCCTATTGTTGGGTGCGATTGGTGTAATCGGCTTATGGCCTGCAGTATTTGCCGATGTTGGCGTGATGGTTCTGGCGGTTTTGAATGCCATGCGTATGCTGAGGGCGAACAAACCGCATTAGGCACATGAAGCCGAATGGACGCTATATTTCATCGTCCGATATGCCGTTAGGATGTCTGGAATCCAGGTTTTTGAGATATTTGACGGCATAGACGAGTTTTTGTGCGGATTGTGAACGTCCATTTTTTTTGAGATTATGTCCGCCCATATTGTAGGCAGCAATAACATCATCAAAGTTTTTAAAGGATTCCTGCAGATGCTTGATGTATGCGGCAGCAGCACGTGTAGCGCTTTCGAGGTCATGTGGATCGGAGCATCCGTAGTGTTTTGCCGTAGATCTGACCATTTGCCAGAATCCTTTGGCCCCTTCGGACGATTCGGCATGGATGGTGCATTTGGATTCTGCGACGAGCAGAAAATAGTAGTCAAGGGATAGGTCTTCTTCGGAGAGGATGGCTTCGATCTGGGGGCGATAAGGGGCACATTGAGCAAGCCATTGAAGTTTATCAGCGTGTGCCTCCTTGGGCATGAATTGGGAGAGAGAGAGTGTTAAGAGCAAAAACACACAATATAAGAGAGGTTTCATGATTGGTATGTATCAGGGCACATTGAAGCATCCGTACTGCATCGTTGTCTAATCGAGAAGGAGCTCGTACTGTTACATCCTTGTTTGTACTAAGTGCGTGCGCGCAAAAAATAATGAAAAAGAATAACGCGCGGCGTATTTGCGCAGCAAAAAGCTGCGCGAATTGGCGGCGTATTGGCATAGCCAATAGCCGCAAAAAAAGAAAGAATCAAGGTATCGCACAATCAGTGTGATTTTCGACGAAGCTGCGACGGTTGGAATTGCTAAGAGAGAAAGACTCGCGAGCTCCGCCAATTAAATAGCGATGTGCGCATGCACGGTAAGTCGTGTTGCTGCTTGCGGTATCGACTTTATACCGAAAATACACAGGCCCATCCCAAAGTCCGCCCGAACCATTTTGAATGCCGAGGGCAGCCCATGCTTTCACCTCTGCTTCTGCGTCCGGTTTTTGTATCGTGCGGGTGCCCGCGCTGGTTGTTCCGGCATTGTATTTGCTGCTACCCGTGGCAATGTATCGGTTCCATGAAGAAAAATAGGCTTCTTCTTTGGAGGCAAGGTCTGCGAGTGTCGTTTTGGCTTCGGAGCGCGCAGCCTCGTCGATATAAGCACGGTACAGCGGGACGGCGGTCGCTGCCAGAATGCCAATGATGGCAACGACGATCATTAGCTCGATGAGGGTAAAACCATGGGATTTCATAAGTATGTCTCCGAAGTGGGATAATGAGCTGGAATAGATTAGTTAATCAGGTTGCTGTATGCGAGTTGACTCATGACGGTAGATTCGAGGCGGGCAAAATCCGGGATTTTGGCTGCATCGACAATCGGTGATTCGATACCAGAACCATAGACGATAAAGCGATCTTTTCCGTCTATCGATTTATGCGCAACGAGGACGAATCCTTCAGGTTTAGTGGTGCCTGTGCTTGGAAAATGTCCAAAACAGATTTGATACTGCCAGCGATGGAGCCCCGGGATAATGAGGCCGAGGGTTTGCCAATTGCCGGTGTTTGTGGCCATCTGACCAGATCCACTTGTCATGCTGGTATCAGGTGGGTTGACTGGCAGGCAGCCGACGGGAATTTCGTAATTCGTATTGGTTCCAACGCCCCAGGTGGTAATCAATTCGTTGGATTGCATATAGAGGTCACTTAAATTGGCGATCGCTTCTTCGTCGTATTGGGAGACTTTGGACTGGGTATAGACAAGTACCGCGATCGTGGCCAAAATGGACAGAATGCAAATGACGATAACGAGTTCGACAAGTGTAAACCCCCGTGAGTGCTTGTTTCTGTCTGAATTTGGCATATTTCCTCCACAGAAGCTAGAAAACCAACCAATTTATAGCGCTAAATGTGCCTTAAATAAAGCACTGTCACTATTTTATCACAGAATGCAGAGAAGAAAAAAATGTTTTATATCGAAGTGTGTGAGTTAAAGCGCTATAAGGGCATGTGTTGTCATCCCGAAAGGGAACATGTGATCGGGCGTAAGGACGTGCAATCTCGTTTTCTTATGCAGTTACGAACTATGAATTTCAGGAAAATATATGGCAGAACGCATTTTTTTATCGCCGCCGGATATGTGCGGCCTGGAAGAAAAACTGGTTGCTGAAGCATTTGCATCCAACTGGATCGCTCCGCTGGGCCCATTTGTCGATAGGTTTGAACGCGAACTGGGAGATTATTTGGGCGGAAAACATGTTTGTGCACTTGCTTCCGGCACGAGTGCTTTGCATTTGGGACTTCTGGTTCTTGGTGTGAACCCCGGGGATCGGATTTACTGTTCGGATTTTACCTTTAGTGCTTCTTGCAATGTGATTCGGTATTGCGGCGCAGAGCCGGTATTTATTGATTCGGAAGCTGAATCCTGGCAGATGGATCCCGTTTTGTTGCAGAAAAAACTTGAAGAAGACGCACTTGCCGGCAGACTTCCCAAAGCCGTCGTTGTAGTCGATTTATACGGCATATCTGCAAATTTTGAGAAGATTGAACCGATATGTGCCCGATATGGCATTCCCATTCTGGAGGACAGTGCCGAAGCATTGGGGTCGAGCCGAAATGGCCGCCTCTGTGGTACATTTGGTCGTGTGAGTGGTTTTTCCTTTAATGGCAATAAGATCATCACAACCTCGGGTGGTGGTGCACTCATCTCGGAAGATGAAGAACTCGTTTTGAAAGCGCGTTTTCTTGCAACGCAGGCACGAGAAAAAAGGCCTTACTATCACCATGAAACCATCGGGTATAATTATCGTCTGAGCAATCTTCTTGCAGCAGTAGGCTGCGGCCAGTTGACCGTTCTTGAGGATCGCATTGCCAAACGCCGCGCAATTTTCGCGCGATACCTGGAAATGCTCGGAAATATAGAAGGGATTTCCTTTATGCCCGAACCAGAGGGGGCTGTTTCGAACAAATGGCTTACCGTGATGGAGATTGATGCGGAAGTATTGCATAAATCCCCAGAGGATGTTCGTCTTGCGATGGAGACGTTTAATATCGAGACGCGCTGGGCATGGAAACCGATGCATTTACAGCCGGTTTTTGGGTGCTGTGAGTGTGTGGGCGGCAGTGTTTGTGAATCGATTTTTAATCAGAGTCTGTGCCTGCCATCGGGAAGTTCTCTGTCCGTTTCAGATCAGGAACGCGTATGTGAGGCATTGCGTAAAGTACTGCTCAATGCGTAATCCGATATCCATCCCCGGCAAGCATCATTGAATATCCACAAATCCGTTTGTACAACACAGCTCAGCCAAGAAACGAATCCATGACTCCGACAACAGAAAAATATCGTTCACGCAACACCATTTTGAGGATTTGTATAGAATTGGTGCTGCTTTCCCTGGCTTTTGCGGTGGCATTTTTTGTTCGTTTGGATCTTTCATTTGATACGTTATGGTTCAAACGCATGATCATGTACTTGCCTTTTGTTGTGGCCGCAGAATATGCAGCACTGGTGCTGACAGGGGCAACAAAGGGAGCATGGCGTTTTGTTTCGCTGTCGGATGTGTATCGCATCATCCTGGCGTTAGTCCTCGCACAGATTCCATTTGTGATTGAACGTGTGGTTTTGGGCGCGCTGAGCGATAGTTATGTGTGGGCTCTGAGTGGCATTCTTCCCTGGGGCGTGCTTTGCATGAATCCCTGCTTTGCGGTGCTCGGCAGCGTTGGTATTCGCGTAGTTCACCGCATGCGTTATGAACGTTCTCAGAATCAAACGCATGTCCTTCCCAGGCAGGCAGAAAAACTCGAGAGAACAGTCGTCATCGGTACCGGATCTGGATGTAAGATGATTTTAGAGTCTATTCGGCTTCATCCTGAACTCGGCATCGAAGTAGTTGGTTTTATTTCGGATGAACTGACTGCGGACGGGGAACGTGTGTTCGGTGTTCCCGTACTTGGAAAAATCGGTGATTTGGGGCGTGTTGCTCAACAGCATGAAGTGACGCAGGCAATCATTTCACAGTCGGATGCTGATAGTGAGAATTTGAACCGCATTTTGGATTCTCTTTCGGAAGTATCGATAAAAACCCGGATTGTTCCTCTGATGAACGACATTTTGTCGGGCGCTGTTGATATCGGGAAAATGCGTGAAATCTCTGTCGAAGACCTGCTTCATCGCGATCCCATTCAGCTGGATAAGGAAGAAATTTCGAAGTTTTTATCCGGACGACGCATTCTCATCTCGGGGGCAGGCGGTTCTATCGGCAGTGAAATGTGCCGTCAGGTGCTTGCTTTTGAGCCGTCAGAACTCGTTCTTTTAGAGCGATGTGAGTTGTTCCTCTACGAAATCGAACGTGAACTGAATCAGATTAAGACGGATAAAACCCGCATAATACCGAGACTTGCTGATATTTGTGATGAGTCCCGGATGCGCGAAATTTTTGAAGAATGCAAACCGGAAGTCATTTTTCATGCGGCAGCGTATAAACATGTGCCGATGCTCGAATACAATCCCGGTGAAGCCATTCGCAACAATGTCGAAGGCACGGCCTGCATTGCCAATTGCGCAGTGGAAGCTGGCAGCGATGCTTTTGTGATGATATCGACGGATAAAGCCGTGAACCCGACGAGCATCATGGGGACGAGCAAACGAATTGCAGAACTCTACATTCAGGCGATGTCGGGGCTTGGAAAAACCCGTTTTTGCGCCGTACGTTTTGGCAATGTGCTTGGCTCGACGGGGAGTGTGCTCCCGCTCTTTAAATCCCAGATACAATCCGGTGGTCCGCTGACGGTGACGCATCCCGAAATGGTGCGTTATTTTATGACGATTCCGGAAGCGAGTCAGTTGGTGATGCAGGCCGCCACGATGGGTGGAAACGGAGAGATCTTTGTCCTGGATATGGGAAGACCCGTCAAAATTGTGGATCTGGCGAGAGATCTCATTCGGCTGAGCGGAAAAACCGAAAAAGATATCCCCATTGTTTTTTCTGGGGTGCGCCCGGGAGAAAAATTATTCGAAGAGCTCGGGTTTAATGAGGAGCACATGGACCGTACCGGGCATCCCAAAATCTATGTGGGTAAATTGCAAAAAGTCGATTTGCCTACGATTTCAGCAGCGATTGAGCAGCTGAAACCCTATCGCGACAGCCAGGATAATGCTGCAGTGCGTGCAGCCATGCATGAAATTGTGCCCGAAATGATGGAACCGGCTGCTATCTGACCATCTGTGCATTCTGGGCGCAGCGCTGGCCTAAATCGGATTTGGGGCTGAGCTCGTGGCACCGTTTAAAATGGGTATAAGCCTGGGGGGTATCTCCCTGTGCATCATACAGAACGCCGATGTGCAGATGGGGTTCTGCATAATTGGGGCAGAGTTTGATAGCCTCTTTGAGGTTGTTCATTGCCTTATCGTCTTTTCCGGTGTTGTGATAATAAATCCCTAAATTGTTGTATCCAAGGCACAAATCGGGATTGAGGGCAATGGCCATTTCGGTTTCATCGATGGCTTCCTGGAGCATACCCATTTGGTAATAGGCCCAGCCGAGGTTGACAAAAGCGAGCCAGGGGGAGGTGTAGAGCGGAGACTGGGATAACTCTTTAAAGATAACAGCAGCCTCTTCGTATTGTTCTAAATGAAGATAGGCAGCCCCGAGATTGTTTTTGCAATTGAGCATGTCGGGCTTCGTTTCGAGTGCAATTTTAAAGTGTTTGACTGCTTCTTCGTATTGGCCTCGGCCGAGGCGGATAAACCCCATGAGATGGTTGGCTTCGGCATGTTTCGGATCGCTGGCAAGTACCAGTGCAAGCGATCGAATGGCTTCGGGGGTTTTGCCATTGTCGTAGTAGTTCACTGCCATCTGGTAATCGGTATCAACCTGCTTTTCCACTTCGGTTTTCTTTTGAGTTCCGGCACAGGCTGTAAAGAAGACAAGAAACAGTGTGATGATAAGAATTTGAAGAGACTTATTCATAATTCACAATTCGCAATGCGCAATACGCAATTGGATGTAGAAAACCACAGGGAAATGACATTGAATTCTTAATTCACAATTCGTAATTCGTAATTGATTGTGTCAAACTATCGGTACAATCTAAAGAATTCAAGCCATCTTTAGATAGAAAAAACCTTATGAATGACTTGATCATTGCGAATTGCGAACTACGAATTGCGCATTCCCAAAAACAAGGCGCGCCGTATGAAATAGGCGCGCGTCCGGGGCGTATTCGGCGCAGCCGAATAGCCCGGACATTACAAATTTAACACATTCCCAAAGATGTTCAAAAATGCCGGATTAAAGCTGGATAAAG
>JAGACY010000469.1 GCA_017613855.1 Pseudomonadota bacterium | reverse complement strand
TTTCCTGCAATTGTTCCTGAACTTCTTCAATTCTGTCAGCTTTGCTAGCGTTTATTGATTTGGAGAGTGCATTGAGATCTTTGATTGTACCCCAGTCGGTGATCATCTCAATCGCGACTTTGCGGGCGCTGATGTTGGCGTTATCATCTTTGGCGATATCGGAGTAGACGGAAATCATATCCTTGAGCTTGAAGTATTTGGCTTGTTTCTGCCAGGCTTTGTATTCGTCGGTGGTGTCGACGAGTGAATTGATGCGCAGGCTTTCGGGCGCAGGCTGGGCATCACTGCGGGGCTTTTTCTTGAGATAATTGATATAAGCCGTATAGGCATCTTTGCTGGTATGTTCGTAGTTCGGGAAATTGAGCCACATTTCGACAAGCGCGCGAGTAATATCGGTGTGTCGTCCAAACTGCTCGGGATCGTTGAGGATCTCTACAAATTCCGGAACAACGCTGTCGTCGTGCAGTCTGCCCACTCCCTGGCAGGCATAGAAACTAACCGAAAGCTCTGAGTCTTTCGTGCATAATGTCATCAATGTATCGAGAAGTTCTGGATGGCCTTCCAGGACTTCAGACTGAGATAAGGTTTGGGCGACCATTTCACGTACATCATAAGACTCATGGCTGGCCTGATTAACAACGAATTCGCGGGCTTCGTCGCTTTGGGGAACCATGAAATGAATACCGCGCATCATTGAAGCGAGTACGCGACCATTCTTTTCTTTTTTGCAAAGTTCAAGAGATTGTTTCTGCAGGTCTGTTTCGTTTGGATAGACGTCCAAATCTCTGGCGGCAACATAACGAACGATATCTTGCTTTGAATCCATCAGTTTGAAATGGACTTTGTTCTTTTCTTCCCTATCTAGGTTGCGTTTGCGGACATCAATATAGATTTCGTCCGGTGGGCATTTATCACCGATTTTGTTGTTGTCAAAAGAACACTTTGAATACGACAATAGATAGGCTTCGTATTCAACCGGCGTCATTTCTGTTTCTGATTTGAACAGTTTCTTGATGCCTTCGTCGGTGAACTGAACGGATTGCAGGAGCTGTTCGACTTCGGAAAGTTTGGGCTGCTCGACGACGGGCTGGACGGCAGGTTCGGGGGTTTTGTTTGAACCGGAGCATGCAGTTAAAGCAAGGGATGAAGCCATGGCAAGAAAGAGTAGTTTTTTCATAAATATCCTTTTGAATCTGATGCACTAACAGTGATACCAGCTGATACCACGCGACCCGTGTACCCATATCATTAACACCATAAAATGTCCATACGGTTTGGTGTGGGCAATGTTTTACCGGGGTTGCGCTGTTGCTTCACCCCGGGGAATTTTGTAACGCTCCTTCGCGGCTTTGCATCGCGATTATATAGGTTTTGGCAATCATGATATGCAGCTATTTGAGGGCTATTTATTATTTCTTTGTTTTCTGGCGAAGCGTACCTTTCATCATGAAATCAAAAGCACCGTTGGCAATCCGTTTAAAGCTGGTTGGCCCCTTCGTATCATCTATACAAATATCATTGACAGCCGTATCATCACCTTCATAGGCACTGTGATGGCACAATACCGTTCCCGTGCGAGCAACAGTTCTTTTAAACGTTCCGTGTTCATCGGTTCCGGATTCATAGACCTTAACATCTGGTGACAATGGAATCAATGGTTCGGATGTTTTGAACGGTTTGTATTCCCAGGCCAGGGTTCCCGGTTCGCAGTTTACATAATCGACATGGCGATGATCTACAGAATGTCCCGTTTTGCAATTGCCTGTATTGCTTGTCTTTACCAGATCCGTAAACTGATTGTCCTGGAAACGGTAATAGCCATTTTTATCTATAAACCACTGGCCTTCGACTGGAAGACCCCGGTCAACGATTCGCTCGTATTTCTCTTTTTTATATTTGGGGTCCAGATCACAGGCCACAAATGATCCACAATATATATCAGATGCATAGTTCAATTTTACCGTGCACGAAACATAAAACTCAAATTCCGGCTCGTAATTTTCATCGTTTTCATACTCACCGCCAGATTGTTCAACCTTAATTTTATAATACAATTCGGTACCATCCACAAACAACGCATTGTCCCAGTTTGCGCAGGTGATGCCGCCATCTGATGGCGGGATGGTCGTTTCTACTTCGGGTGCAGCCTGATTCGCATCGCCGGTATTTGTATCGTTTTGAGCTTCGGTTGCAGCCTGATTCGCATCGCCGGCATTTGTATCGTTTTGTGCTTCGGGGGCTGCCGCATTTGTATCGTTTGCTAATGCGTTGTTATCGACCTGCGTTTCTGGTGATGGCGCTTCTGAGCTCTCTGGCGCAGGATCGGCCGGTGCCGGATTATTCTTCTGAGGATGCATTACAGCGTCCAGCGCATCAATCGCCTGTTGGAGCTTTTTAGTACTTTTGCCCTCTCTGGTTCTGATCTCCAGCGTACTCCTCAAATGTTCGATGGCGTATTCTTCATCATGACCACCGCCATCGTCAAATTCGCGGACTTAAAAAATATTCGCACCGCAGCTCACGAGCATTTTTACGAAATCTTCGCTTTCTGCATAGAACAGCGCTGTATAGCCATCTTTGCTGTGATGATTGACATTTGCACCGGCATCCACAAGCACTTTTGCAATCATCGGGTCTTTATTGTCTCTGACGGCCCAGAATAATGCGGTTTCACCATCGTCTGCCACATGATTGACATCTGCACCCGATGCGATCAATGCGCTTGCTTCTCGCGCGTTGTTTACAAAAAACAATGGGGTGCATCCGTCCTCATCCTGTTTGTTGACGTTTTGGGCTTTCACTCCCATGATACTCAGGATACTCTTGATTTCAGATTCACTCAGCGAGATTTTTGCAGGGAGTTTTAACGTCGATACGATTAGATTTTTACAATTTTCGTCTGCAGCTTCGAGAAATGTTTGCCCCTTATTGTTCTTTGCATCGACATCTGCACCGGCATCGATGAGCATTTTGACGAGCTGCGGGACGCATTTATCGCCATAATCCTCTTTATTGGTTGCCACAAATAATACAGTGCTGCCATCTTTCGCTTTAACCTTAGCATCTGCGCCATGATCGAGCAACAGTTTAAGATACGGCTCAATTTCTTTCACATATGTGATTTCAAATAAAACAGACTTTCCATCTTTATCTTTTGCATTGACGTCAATGCCTGCATCTATAAGAATTTTGGCAATCTCAATTGCTTTTGAATAATCGCCGCCTTTTGCAAAATCCAAATCCACATCGAATAAAACGGTTCTCCCGTTATTGTCTCTGGTGTTGACATCTACGCCTTCTGCAATCAGAGCCTTGAATTGCTCTGCACTTTCAGCCTGAAATAATCGATCATTTCCTGCTGCGGCAGGCGCCTGTGCGTCCGGCTGAGCCTGTTCTGAGTCTTTTGCCTGTTGTTCTGCCGGTGCCTGGTTTTCGGGCTTTGCCTCATTTGAATGATTGTTTTCTGTCTGTGCAGATGGTGTTTGTGTGGTGTCGGGGGCCGGAGTTTCGGCCTTATTGCACGCAGATAGAGCCAGAGAAGCTATCAAACCCGTGATAACGGCAATTCTATTGTTCATGTAATGACCTCATGCAATTGGATAATGCGCCTATTGATGTGAATGATTGCCACGATATCATGGCAGTAATGCAAACGGCTGATTCATATCATATCCGGTTGTTTATTGGGTAAAAAAAACGCGCCGTATTGCAAAGCAATAGGCGCGTTGGCGAGCGTATTGGCCGCAGGCCGATAGCGAG
>JAGACY010000468.1 GCA_017613855.1 Pseudomonadota bacterium | reverse complement strand
CAGAGACTTGTCCCGACAGGCTCTGCGCATAGGCGCGCACACAGGCCGTATTGGCTGCGCCAATAGGCCGTGCCCCAAAATAAAAAAAATCAGGGAAAATCCCTGATTTCAAAACAAACGGAAAAGACGTTCCTGAGAACGTCATTTCCGTTGAGAATCACTTACCGTATTATTTAGAACACGACACCAAAGATATCATAGACATTGCGAATGAGGTTCAGCGAGCGAACGACATCTTCGATCTGATATTTGGTCATGTACCAGGTATAGTAAGCGTCAATGTATTGCTGATAAGGTTCGGATTGTTCATATCCATCCGGATCCTGTTGTTCGATAGCATCGAGCTGTTCGCTGAGTTCAATAACCTGTGACCAGTAATAATTGAGGTCTTCATTGAGTTTCTGACCGCGTTCGATGAGTTTGACAGCACCGTTCTCAGTGAAGTAGTGGTTATTGGTGTAGCACATGGCAGGATAGGAACCGTCAGCATTCTGTTTGCAGACGAACCGGTTGGCAACATAGACTTCGCCGGTGAACGGATCTTCGAATTTGACAGCTTCATAGTTGGTAGCGGGGGTATTGGTCTGTCCAGACCCTTCGCGATAGACATAGAGGTTGTCATAGAGCGTATGATCCATGCCCATGTATCCGGTGAGGTACATCGAGTAAAGTGTCATGTAGACGGATTGTGAAAGGGCTGTATCGGATTCGACGCGGCGTGCAGGATTGATGCACTTGCCATCAACGCATGCTTTGCCGTCTTTGCAGTAACCGGGTGTTTTGGCATCACAGGTAACGGCAGCCATGGCTTTGTCATGGAATTCATCCCAGTCACCGGCCGTCTGATATCCATCGGGAATGCAGAGGGCACCACCATCGCTGAAGACTCTTTCAGCCTTGGAACCTTTCGGGCATGTGGCAGCACTCGTGCTTTCGAAGTAAGGATAGCAACGTGCCTGATCCTGACCTTCAAAGAGCTCAATGCATTCCATTTCAGGATATGTATCTGAAAGGAGGCAATCCGTATCGGCGTTGCATGCACCGAACATCGATGAAGAAGCCGCATATTTGGCATATTCACGATCCGTCATACCCGTAAGAGGATCATACTCGAAATAGTTGCCTTTTTCGTCGTATGCATACGCTTTTGCAGGAGCCGGATAGAGGAGCGTACCCGTGAAGGATTCGTCATTTCCGCTTGTGATGGTCTGATCGCCGCCCTTGCCATCGGAAGTAATGAGCAGCGGGCTATGATAGGTGTAATCTTCGGAAAGGACAGCATCGACGAGGTCGATGGATTCTTTCGTGAAGTAGTCATAGAGACCGAGCACGTAGGTGTTCATATCGCCTGCATCGACGATAACGGTAGCTTCGTTGTCGAAGAGAGCGAGAATGGCATAAAGGCTCGTGTAGAGATGTTCGGCTTCGAGTTCATACCACGAATAGTCGAAACCAGCGTTGACATCGTATTTACCGAAACGGTTACGGCCTTCGCCCTGTGGGACATAGTAATATGTGGAATCACGGCCGCAGCGTGCTCTTCTGTAGAATTCGGAAACTTCTTCACGTGCTTCGGAACCATCGGCAACATTGAAGAGCTGACCATTGTCTTTGCGTTTGCAGAAGAGACCATACTCAGGCGTTGCAATGACTTTCGAGAAGAAGTTGAATGTCGAATTGATGGCAGCATCATCGACGGAATCCTGGAGCATACGGTCATCACCGAGGACATCATCGAGGACTTTGCGATCGCCGACGTACCAGCTCTGGAAGAAGTCAGACAGCATGAAGAAATAGCGAGCATATGCGCGCAGAGCATCAAAGGTGTTCCACAGAGCACGACCACGTGCGAAATCACGGAACCAGTAGTTGGTATCGTAGTTTCTCTGAATGGTCAGGAACTGCTCCATGTAGTCGGCACCTGCATCAAAGACGTGGCAGCTGCGGAGTGCGCCGCGATTGTCATCCGTGCAGAAGAGGTAAGGTACACGGACCATCGTCGGATTCGGAGAATTCTTGTCTGCAATGAAGTTGTCCATGCGTTCAAGACGACGATTGTTGATGAAGTCGAAGTTCGCATCGGCCATACCTTTGAAGATATCGCGGAAGTGAACGAGTTCGAGGTAGTTCTGGCCAATCGAGGTCGAATCGTCGAATGTGCTGATGCCCGTGGTATCCTTGTGTTTGAGGATATCGAAGATGTAGGCACCGGCTTTGCCATTCTGCGAGAGACGTCCCATGGATTCACGCGTTGCATTGCCTGTTCCACCATCGGAGAAGACTTCAACGAGACCTTTCTGTGCCTCAACACCGTTGAGCGTACGGGCGGCACCTGCGCTGTATCCGTAAAGGATGGCAGCATGGTCATACTTGCCGAGACCAGAGTGATCGTCGACGCGACCAGCGCTGTAGTCCATGATGGAGGAGTACATATTGATGAGCAGACCACCGCGAAGCATATCATCGCTGTATTTGTACAGATCGTACATTTTGCCGACGGTATCGATATCACCGGTCCAGAAGTTGGGATCCTTGGTGTGATCGGTTTTACCGCGGAGTTCCCAATACTTATTGAAGTAGTTCATCGAGTCGAATGAACCGGAGTGGTTGTGGCGAAGACCAAAACCATGGCCCATCTCGTGAAGTGCCGTAGCACGGAAGATATCGGCACGAATCTCATAGAAGATATTATCGTAGTCACTACGATCTTTATATTTATCCATGAGATACGAATACTGAATATCATAACTGGATGCAGCCACATCATCCTTGAAGCAGAAGCCCTTTGCTCCCAGTCCCTTCATGATTTCGTTGCGCATAGAGCGGTTGGTGAAGCTCAAACGGTTGAATGGGCTGGCGGCTTCTTTCATCTCATCCGAAAGCTGTGAAACTGAATTGCGGCCGGTTCCAATCGCTGCATAGCGGAGAGCATCGGAATCCAGATCAGTTCTCAACAAACCGGAATCGACAATTTGCTGCAATTTGGCATCAGCTGCTGCATAGTTAAACTTCTGCAGCTTGGCAACTTTCTGTGTACGCTCCAGATTTCTGCGTTTGCGCTCTGCAGACATCTTCTTGTTGTTGATCTTTGCAGCACGCACCTGGTCGGACATCTTGGAGAGCTCGATGAAGCGTTCACGGGATTGGCGTGCCATTGCGATATTGGCATCGTTGTCACGTACACCCTGCGGAGTCACTTCACCCTTGGCAAATTTGATCTGCTGAATGATTTCCTGAGCCATCTCGTTCATTGGCGCAGTATAGACATGTGCCTGTGCCGAGAACGTCTGTCCCGTCAGAGGATCGACGACGCTCGGGCAGTAACCGAGAAGACCGACATCCTGACGTTGATTGACGAGCCACAGGAAGTTCTTGCGCATATCACCTTCGCGTGGTGTATAGCCTTCTTCACCGCAAACCTCGTGATTGTCATCCGCACGAACGGGGATATGGCATGCAACAAAGATATCCTGTTCATTGGCCAAAAGGTCATTCAAGGCAGGATTAGCGGGATCTACCGCTTCATCTTTGCGTCTGTAGTTGTACGCCATGAGAACCGATTTATCATTCGGATTTCTGATGAGATGGACGACGCGCTTAAAGGTCACGTTCCATTCGTCAATGACCTGTTCCGACATGGCCATGAGTTTTTCCTCATTGACACCGTCAAAGATGTAATAAGGAATTGTACGAACCTGACGTTCCGCAACCGGAATCAAGTTGCCGTTGTCATCATAGGCACGTTCCCAGATGTTGTGGCGATTGGCGAGTTCGATACGACCGGCATCCATCATACCGAGTTTTGGATCATAGGTGTAGCGCTCGGTACGGAAGAAACCGAAACGGTTCATATCCTGGTTCGGATAATCGAGAGGCTCGTAGTTCGTGTTCATCACACCACGGAATTTCGTGCCATCTTTACCGACCGATTTGCCGCCCGGGAAGCCATAAGCCACTTTGGAATCCAAATCCTTGGCAAAGCTCGTCACGACGCGAACTTCGACAGCACCGGCATCAATATCATACAGCCACCCACCGTAATTCCATTTCCAGAACGGAAGCTCGACGATGTAGTTCGTCGGTGTGTCAAAATAGACGAGCGTCCCATTGTCATCGTATTCGAAATACGGAGCCTTGACAGGATCATTCTCAGCAACTTCCTGATAGCTCAGACTCACATTGAGCGGGAATTCGTAAATGAATGACCACATGAAGTTGGCTTTCGGATTCTTATTCCATTCGACGCGCATATATTCGCGCTCGTACCATGGACGATCCGTTGTGTTCTCAACAATCACGTTGGATTGTTCACCTGTAGCCGCATCATACTGACGAATCACGTCAAAATGAGACGAGATCGGATACAACGCAACTGCAGAACCTTTATAATCAGCACCATACAGTTCTTCATAGTTGTTATCGCCGAACGTATTCAGTGCCTGATCATCCGCACCGGGCATATGAGGATAGCTTCTGTATGCAATCAGGTAATTTTCTTCTGCAACAAAAACAACCTTATCTGTATCCATCATAAGGCCTTCGAATCCTTCGAGGAGGGATTCACCCGGCACTTCGACGACTTTCTGGTGCATCCACCAGGAACCTTCTGTTATTTCGGATTTTCTCACGCGGTTGGGCTCTGTACGATCGATATCCCCAACATCCTGGGCACATCCCGCAGCCGCCGCTGCTGCCAATAACGCTGCAATGAGCGTTCCCCGTTTCATGTTTCCCCTCATTGTGTCCTCCTTGTGTTTCTTTATCCGACATCGCAACATGTGCGATTCAGGGTGTGTATGAATTAATGGTTTGTAAAACCTGTCAATTTTTAAAGAGAAACTACACTCGTTTTGCGTAGCATGTCCCATTCACACCTACCTACAGAATTTCATTCACCTTGTCTAGGGATATTTTTACTTTTTTCGAATTTTATTCCAATCGATTTTTTTTGCTCACAAAAAAATGGCTTTTTTCAGGCTTTATAAGCCCTCGTCGCAAAATTAAAAAAAATCGCCTTTGAATAAAATTTTTCAAAACTCTCTTGTTGTGAATTTTAATCACATTTTCCTTTCAATACATGGAAAGGCTTTTGATCCCTCTACAATGACGTAAATCCAAGGTCAATCTTTTTTTGAGAATCGCTTTCAATTCCCAATACCTAATTCCTAATTCCTAATTTCCTAAAACGTGATATAATAATCGCCGATTTACTTTGGGTCGACACAGGAGAATTTTCATGCCCAACCCTCAAATCTTCATTGCCTGCCGGGATAATTCCGAAGCTCAGCGCATTCGCAAGGTATTAGGACAGCCCTCTATTCCTGCTTTTCATAAATCCGCTGCTTTGCTCGACCGTCTTGAATCGGCAAAAAATTGTATGCTCGTCATGACACCGCTCATGATGGATGAAACTGCATACGGAATACTCACCAAATCGGCTATTCTCCAAAATGGCTATATCATTTTGTATGCTTGTCATGGAGACAGAGCCATTAACCTGCTCCGGCTGTACGGCTGCGGATGCTCGGCAATACTTGGCCCGGATGAGCTCGACATGCTCCCTGAGCTGATCAATAATGAAACAAATCATCCGAGCGAACTCGTGATTCCGCCCTTCTTTATTGACGATGACGAATCCAAACTCAAAGAACCGCCACTGCAGACTGCTCACCCGCTGCACATCACATTTCTCGGTTCACAAGCTATCATGTCATGTGCCAATGCCATGCTCAACATCACTGCATCCGAAGCAATGTCGATGGCATGCGTCGCACCAAAACATCCCTGGGCCTTGTCTCATCTCATCAAAACCATGAATGAGTTCACTTTGTGGAAAGCACAAATGGAGTCAAACATTACACAGGGATATGTCTCTTTTTGTAATGACCTGAGTTCGCTCATTTCACTTGAGCCAACTGCACAGCATTTTATCGTTTGCCATGGCCTGCTGGATGATAATGAACGCTCCTATATCCAGCATCTTCCCTCAAATATCCGTATTTTCAAAGCCTCAAACCGGGGGTACTCCGAAGAGAATTCCGACGATCTTTCACCCGTCATGAGACCTGAAAAACTCTGGGATATTTTTATCACCGCCCTCTATGGATAACCTATGAAGCCCAAAAGGCTCCTTCTTACAATCGGAATTCCTGTAGTCCTCATTGCGGGCATCGGCACAGGTGCATTCTTTTATTTTGCACCTCACCATAGTCCAAAAGAAGCACTGCTTTACGATGTGGGCGGTTTTTCTGGTATCGTCGTCAACGGCATTACAAACGAGCCCGTCAAAGGTGCACACGTTTTGGCACGCCACCAGCAAACTCAGGATACACAGGAAGTTGCCACCGACGAAAAAGGCAGGTTCGCTCTCGATCTTGAAGATGGCACCTGGACTTTGACTGCCACTAAAGATCATTTTCTCCCCCAGGGAATCGATGATAAAGGGAGAGAAATGACCATTCAAAATGGCACCAAATTCGTCAATGCCAAACTTAAAATTTGGCCTGCCGCTCAAATCCATGGACGCGTACTCGCCGGAAATGTTGGCATCGCCGCAAATATCAGTGCCTTTTATCTCCACGATGCCTCTGGAGCTGAGGAATATTCTTTCGAAAAAATAACCACACAGGACGACGGTACCTTCATCATTACCAATGCCTATGCGGGCGTCATGAATATCTCTGTGGCAGCCGACGGCTTTGCAAATGTCACACTCAAAGACGTCACCATCAGTGCCGGACAAAATCTCGATCTCGGTGATATACCCATGCAGGATGGCGTCTCGCTGTATGGCAAAATTACCGATGCATCAACCAGAAGAGGTGTGCCCGGAGCTTCTGTGCTCATCAAAAATCAAACGGGCAAAACCCTCGAAAAAACGCACTCCGAAAATAATGGGGAATATCGGCTGCCCCCTATCGATATACGGCAAGTTGAAATCAGCATCGTCGCAGAAGGATATCACGATTTCTCGCGAAAAATGCGACTCGAAGGCAATGCAAACCGTGAACTCAATCTCACTCTGAATCGTGCATGGGGACTGTCACTCGATGTCCAAAACCAAACGGGCAGAGACCCCGTCGAAACGCACATCATCATTACGGATGTTACCACACAAAAAATCGTATACGATGAAACGCTTCAGAACGGTGTTTACTCTCTCGATACACTCAAGGGCGGACCGTTCCTCATTGCTGCAGAAACCTTCGATAAGCAGACACATCAGACACTGCGTACGCAGGTTGGAGAAACTGTCCGTATCCGCCTAAAACCCTTCGCCAAAATCATCGGGGATGCACGGGACAGTGACGGCTCAAAACTGACACAGGGACAATATCGCTATTCCTATAAAGAAGAAGTCAATGGTGACGAGAGCTTTATGCCATGGCTCGCACTCGCTTCCTCCAATTTCGAAATTACGGAACTTCCTGCGGGAATCTACCGCGTCATGATAAAAAAGAATGGCGATGACAAAGAAATTTCTTCGCCGGAATTCACACTCAAAGACGGAGATATTCGCAATGTCACCCTCCAGATGACCGAAGGCGGCGTACTCAAAGGACATGTTATTTCATCCAATGAGGGATACAATATACGCGCAACAGTCACGGTCGAAGAATTGAGCCGCAGCACCCAGACTGATGTCGATGGCTATTTTACGATCGATAAACTGCCGAATCATGCGGTCACACTCGTCATAAAACCTGACAGGGAAGATGAAGAAACGAGATTTACCGGTATCATCGTCAAAGAAGACAAGACCGTCGAACGCGATTTCAGAGTAACCGCAACCAAACTCGAACGACGTGAAAAACGACGTGAACAAATGCGGGAAATGCGCGAACGTGGTGAGCAACCGCCTCCGCCTTGGGGAGACGGAAAACCACCATGGGGAGACGGACCGCCGCCGGAGCCAAATGGCGATGGAAAACCACCATGGGGAGACGGAAAACCACCATGGGGAGATGGACCGCCGCCATGGGAAAATGGCGATGGAAAACCACCATGGGGAGACGGAAAACCACCATGGGGAGATGGACCGCCGCCGTGGGAAAATGGCGATGGAAAACCGCCGTGGGGCGATGGTCAGCCGCCGTCTCCGGATGCCAATCAGGCAGACAACGCTGCGCCGCCGTTTGATGCTCCACAGCCATCGCAAGAGTCTGACAATTCGAGGGATAATGTCCCCAAACGTACCCCCAGAAATACCAGGTAGTTTTCATAATTCACGATCCACGATGACGTTCTCACGAACGGAATTCAGCAGGATGAACCATTCCCAACGCGTATAACAGAAGGATTGAAAATCGTGCTCTGAGAAGTCAGTGAATCGTGAATCATGAATCAGAATGACTCACTCCCAGTAAAAAACTATCCATTAAAAATGTCATCTCACGATAAACAAGCACGAAAATGTCTTGTTTTACTTTTGTTTTTCGTCGGTCTCCCGGCCTGTTCCCCCATTTACACCTGGGGTTATGCGCCAACGATCCATCCGGAAGCGACCCAGGCCTATATTATGGCTGTCATGGCCCGCGAAAATCAGGATTACACACTCGCCATTGAATACTACAACACCGCGCTTCGACATACCTACTCACAAAAGGTGGCTCAGGAACGCGACGAATTGAAACAATGCATCAAGCACAACACACCATGCGATTAGCTTTGTTTGCAAAAAATCAAGTCCTCCCTCTCAACGAATCCTGCAATTCCCTATAAAATTGCACCCATAATTCCGAATTCCGAATTCCGAATTCCGCATTAAAAAGGAGCTTACATGCCAACCAGTATCGATCTTAAAAAAGGTTCACTTCTGCTCATGGACGGCGATCCCTTTACCGTCCTCGAAACCACAGTTCAGACGCCCTCTGCACGCGGCGGTGCCACACTCGTCAAACTCAAAGCCAAGAACATCCGTACCAAACAGATCCTGCAAAAGACGTTCAAAGCCGAAGATCGCGTCGAAGTTCCGAATTTCGAAATTGTCCCCTGCCAGTATCTCTACAATGAAAATAAAGAGAACTACATCTTTATGAACAACGAGACTTACGAGCAGTTCACCATGACCGGCGACATGATCGAATACGAACTCCAGTTCATCCGCGAAAATGACGATGTTCAGGTACTGCTTCACGACGGCAATCCCATCGGCCTGCAAATCCCCAATACGGTGACGCTCCGCGTCGTCGAATGTGAACCTGCCATCAAAGGCGATACGGTCACTGCAGCCACCAAACGCGCAAAACTCGAAACCGGACTTGAGGTCCAGGTTCCACTTTTCATCGATCAGGATACGCTTCTCGTCATCGACACGCGCGATGCTCGCTATATCAAACGCGCATAATATTGATGTTTTATGAAACGCCGGCTATCGGGGCGCTGCCCCGATACGCCTGGCGAAAGGCGCTATTGCGATCGCAATACGCGCCTTTTTTTTAGGATGCACAGCACAACCCCACACAACAGCAGCCAGCCCCGCGACGTATCTTGCCCTTGTACTGGCACACCGCTGCAGCTCGAAGAATGTGCGGCCGGACCCTCGGTCATCTCATAGATGGGTCTTTCAAAATAATTGTCTTTCGAAAACTGGCACTTTTGGGCCGAAGGCGGATAGATATTTGCAATGGCATCAAGATCATCTTGACCCAAAGTGCGCAGCTCTATCTCACCAGTCCCCGAATAGGGAGCCATGGTTGAGCCGTTTTCTCCTGAATGCGCCAGGCCGAATGTGTGGCCAATTTCATGTGTCAGAGTATTCTGAAGATCGACTACACTTTTTCCGTCTTTTTCATAAATCCCGAAGGGATAATCGTATGAATTGATCTCAATATCCGCATCGTAAATGATGCCAGTCGAACGACTGTGTGTGACCGTTGTCAGCGCTATCATGGCGTGGGATTCATGCCATTCATCATCACGAAATACAATGATATTTGCATTGTCATCGATATAGGGATTGTAGCCAATGCGGTCTTCATTGGTCAGACCGGCATAGTGAAGCGTCAAGGAAGAAATATCCGGACGATTCCATTCCTGAATCGATTTTTTGAGCGCCTCCTGAACGCTCACAAATCCCATCCGAGAGCTACCATTCTCATTCAGGTAGTAGGACAGACATGGCATCTGCCAATAGGTCGGAAGCGGTGATTCCCCCTCCTGACAAAGTTCTTCCCCCTCCCCTGTACCGCATGTCTTCGTAATGTCCCATGCAAAAGCAACCGGCACGCAAAAAAATGCCATTGCCAAAAGCATCGTCAGATATATGGAAAAATATTTCATTTCATTGCCCCTGGACGTGACTTGGCAACACGACGAATAATGCGTTCACGAACCTCTCTTAAAGCGACTTTTTGCGGTTTAACCGGCCCACAGGCGATAGGGCTGCGCTCCAAAACCATCTTTTCTGCATGCGCATCCGCTTCATCCGCTTTTTCGACCCAATACGCACCGGTCCTCAGTCCCAAAACCATCCACAAATCGCCGTATTTCTTGATTTTCTCGAGAAATACAATAACCTCCGCGCCCTCAACAGCTCTGAATTCCCCTGCAACCGTCTGGACGACATCGCCAATAACACCCCCGCGCGTATAAAAAACAAATTCGCTGTCTTCTGTACTTCCTTCGGGCTTCTTCAGATATTCTTCAACTCTGAGAGTCACTTTCGTCAATATCGTGCGTGCATCGTATTGGATGGACTCTTTTTGAATGATCGTGCCATGCACAATCGCCCCCGATTTATCAATTAGGTCTTCATCCGAAAGCGCTGCCAGTGTGGTTGCATGTACTGGATGAATACTGAAAAATCCCAACGGAACCAGGACTAAAAGCGTCGCTATAAAGAGTTTTTTCATTGGATAGTTCCCTAAAAATTCGCATTCCCTCATATAACGCGATAACAATGATTCAGTGCATCTATCGCACATTCTCAATAAGGATTTTAGCATGAAAAATCAAATGATCCAGCTTATCCTCATTCTATGTTCTGCCATTTTGTTTTCGGCATGTGCCACAACCGGAACATCTCACGAAATGTCCGCAAAAGATGAAGCACGCTATGCCCAGGCCATCGAAAATGCCGAAGCCACTTCGCCGTCCCCAATTCAAAAAGACACAGAATACACCGTCGTAATAGGCGAATCTGCAGCACAGGATCTTTTAGGAACTGCATCACCATCAGGATCTGACCAGGCACAAACATCGCCCGCAAATGACACAGCCACATTAAAACCGGAAAAACAATTCTCGATTTCAAAGGCTGATTACGATGCATTTTTTGCCCAAAGTCCTGCCATTGTTTTGGGCAGAATGACCCTCGATCCCATTACGGATGGCGGCGCACTCTTGGGATACCGCGTCAAGGATCTCAAACCTTTCGCCGGTGTTGACCTGGTCAACGAAGACATTATCGTCGGAATTAATGGAAAACTTCCAAAAAATCCCGATGAATATTTCAATGCCTGGGAAAACTGCAAAAAACAATCGAATTGCACGGTCAACATACAGCGCGGCGTCGATCGCTTCAACCTCGAATGGAACATCAATCCCTAGGGAACAAACGCATTAAAAAGTAGGGGCGACCCAATGTGGTCGCCCCAATGCATGCATAACCCATGGAAAAAAAACATTAAAAAGGGCGACCCAATGTGGTCGCCCCAATGCGTTCTTTGTACCGAACCTGTTGTCCGGCACACACTCGATTCTTCAGGATTTACCCTAAGAATACTATACAAATTATCAATTATTCATTATCCATTATGCATTAAAAAAGCGGCCAAAGGCCGCTTTTTTTATATCTACAGGGGGATGCACTAACCAGCTTTGCCAGGAAGCCATTCACAATAGCCTTCTTTCCATTCGCCGGTATTCGGATCCTGCTTGGGGGGAACCCACTGACGATCCACTGCGCATTTACCTGTTTCTGTCGTACTTGGTGCCCAGGATTTGCAACCCATAAGCGCACACCCAATGCTCATCATCACAAAAAGAGCAAGGACAACACGTTTGTTCATTTTAACCTCCATCGGTTTGTTATCTGATTTGTCGTCTCAGGCGACTGATTAACCACCCAGCGCTCACTCACAAAAGAGTGTCTTGTATTCTTAACGTCATTTTACCCTTTTACGCAAGGTAAATATGAATGCATTAAAGCTTATACCCTACTTTCTGGAAAAATACAGCGATTTTCGTATTCTAAACACGTCTGCGCCTACGTACCCATACCAGAAAACCACCCAAAATACCAAATAAGACAGGTACTGTCCCAGAAGACGGATGACTGCCAGTCGAACATCCCGATCCACTGGATGAAGAATTGCCGGAATCTTCAGAAGAACCACCATTGCTCGGTCCATCAGGTGCCGGATCATCGCCTGCACCGGGGTTATCGCCTGTACCGGGGTTATCGCCTGTGCCGGGATTGTCGCCTGTACCGGGATTGTCGCCTGTGCCGGGATCATCGCCTGTGCCGGGATTGTTGCCTGTGCCGGGATTGTCGCCTGTGCCGGGATCATCGCCTGTACCGGGATTGTCGCCTGTGCCGGGATTGTCGCCTGTGCCGGGTTTGTCGCCTGTACCGGGGTTGTCGCCTGTGCCAGGATTGTCGCCTGTGCCAGGATTGTCGCCTGTGCCAGGATTGTCGCCTGTGCCGGGATCATCGCCTGTACCAGGGTCATCGCCCGGCCCCGGATCACCAGGCACAACGTCTACAGCCTTCCAGGAT
>JAGACY010000467.1 GCA_017613855.1 Pseudomonadota bacterium | reverse complement strand
TTTCTTATTTGATGCTTCTCGCATCTTGAGGTATCTGCTCGCAGATCCTCTTTTATTTAGGCTCGCACTTCTGCTTTTATTCTCTCTCTTCTTCGATTTTCAATCTGCCCCGAGGTGTCTCTCAACCCCGTTGGCGAGGCGTGCTTATACGCGTGTAGGTCTAAGTAGTCAAATTATTTTTTTAAATATTTTATACCCTCAGGAAAAGCGCATAATTACTACCATTCTACCCTATCCTTGCCTCAATCAGCGGGTGTTCCCAGTCAATAGAGGCATGGTGTTCCATGGCAAGTGCGTTGGCTTCGGTTTGCAAATCCCGCAAGAGCTCGGCCTCGCGCTTTTTTGAGCGGCGTCCCTTGGCCTGGTAAAGAATCTTACTAAAATAGGCATCATAGGGAATACAGAAATCATCGGGCGTCGTATGCGGGAAAAAGCTTATCGCCAGTTCATAGGTAATTTCACCCGCTTCCGAATTCGAAATGAGCATGACATTGACCGCATGGCGTTCAACACCATTAAATATGCACTGCGCCTCGAAATATTGCTCATAAACATTAAGTGTTGCCATTTCTCTCTCCTCATGATTTCTGGCTCTGTTCAAAGAGGTTCACCTAAAATAATCAAAACCGCGTATTTCGCAAAGCGAAATAGCGGTTTGGCGAGCCGTAGCTGCCGACCGTATAAGGTCGGCTGCAAGGCGAGCGTTAAAGTAAAAAATAATTGTTTACGCCGAACAATTTCGTTAATTTATTGGCGTTTTTTCTGAAGGTAACTTCAGAACTAAAAGCCTTGACAGAGTTTCATCATAACAATGAGACCCGCATTTTTTCATTCACAATAACCAATCCACAAGCGACAAAGGACAAAACATCCATGAAAATCAACAAAACACTCACTGGCAGCACACTGACCATCGCACTCGAAGGACGGCTCGATACCACGACGGCACCGGACCTCGACCAGGAGCTCAAAGCCAGTCTCAATGATGTTTCGGATCTCATCTTCGATTTTGCTGCTCTCGAATATATTTCTTCGGCAGGTTTGCGCGTTTTGCTGTCGGCACAGAAAACCATGAGCAAACAGGGCAGCATGAAGATTTTGCACGTCAACGATATGGTCATGGAAGTCTTTGATGTGACCGGATTTGCCGATATGCTGACCATCGAGAAATAAATGCGCAATGTGCAATGCGCAATGATTCAGTCATTTTCAAGGAATATCTAAAGTATCCATAAATCCGGATACTATAGGTTTTACCGATAGACTTCCCCAAAAAATTCCGCATTCCGCATTCCGAATTCCGCATTTAAACAACGCATTGCGAATTATAAAGGTTTTTCAAATGAACTACTACGACTACCTCCGCGATATCGCCGCTAAATACGGTGATAAAACGGCAATCACTTGCGGTGACAAATCTATAACCTATGCACAGTTAAAAAAGAGTGCCGACAAATGCGCACTGCACTTCATCGACTGCGGTCTGAGCAAAGGTGATCGCGTCATTCTTTGGGCAATCAATACCATCGAATGGGTCACGACGTTTTATGGCATTATGGAAGCCGGTGGTGTTGCCGTATTGATGAATTATGGCCTGTCCGTCGAAGATACCGGTGCCCTCACAAAGATGGTCGGCGCATCATGGGCCATCCTCGGCGGCAACAAGATATCACAGAAAGATCCGATGGCTGCAGCAGAATGCGTGTTGGGTGCCGGCGTGGAACCGGAGCATCTTCGCATGGAAGGTATTCCCAAAGAATTGCTCGTTAAAGCCGGCATTCCCGAGGATATGCTCGCGTTTCTGCCGCCCTCGGTCGGCGACATCACCGATGACGATCTGGACGCCGATGGTGCTAAACGACTCGCAGAACGCGCAGCTCTGGTGGACGAAAAAGACACCCAGGTCATCATTTTTACCACCGGCACGACAGCTTTGCCCAAAGCCGTTCAACTGTCCCCCTATTCGATGATCAGCGACGCCAAAGGTGCATTCGAAGTGCTCAAGGACGACATCGTTCCGTCTCTGTGCCTTGCATTGCCACTGTTCCACAGCTACGGCCTACTCGTCATGCAGCTGTACCTGATGCTCGGCCACCATCTCGTCATGGTGCCTCTGTTCCAGAAACCCGAATTGCTCATTGAGGCCATCGATAAACACCAGGTCAAAGGTCTGGCCTCGGTCGGTGCGATTTATGGCATGCTGACACGCCATGAGGATTTTGACAGCAAAGTCAAAGGAAAACTCAAAACCATCATTACCGGCGGCGGCTTTACAACGCCCGTTGAGATGATGCGCCTTGAGAATGCATTCGGCGGTGAAGCCCGCATTCTGTGCGGTTATGGTCAAACCGAGTGTTCGCCGGTCATTTCGGTCGAAAGAGGCTCAGACCCACTCGAACGCCGTGCCGTCTCTGTCGGCCACATTCTTCCTGGCCTCGATGTCCGCATCTGGCGCAAAGAAGACGGTTTTGTACCCCAGGGCGAAATCGGTGAAGTCGTCGTCAAAGGTTACAACACCTGCAACGGCTATTATGGCCTGCCCGAAGACAAACAGCCATTCGACAAGGATGGCTGGCTGCATACCGGCGACATGGGCCGCTTTGCCGACGATGGCATGCTCCAACTCACGGGCCGCATCAAGGATATCATCATTCGCTGCGGCGAAATATCTCCCCGCTCGACGTCGAACAGGAAATGCTCAAGGAACCGACGATTCGCGAAGTCAAGGTTTTGGGCGCACCTCACCCCATGTGGGGCGAAAGCGTCGAAGCCTGCGTCGTGCTCAACAATGCTGAAACCCTCGACGAAGATGCATTGCGCAAGAACCTCAAAGCCCATCTGGCTCCCTACAAAATCCCCTCGCACTTCTTCGTTTATCCCGCATTTCCGCTCAATGAGAACGGCAAACTCGACCAGCGCTCGCTCAAAGCCAGCATGCTCAACCGCCTCATGGAGCTCTACATTGCATCCTCGCTCGACGATGGACTCAGAATTATCCATCTCAGTCTCAAAAACAAGCCATACAGCATCACTCCGGTTACCGGACTGGCCCAGGAACTCGCCGAACAACTCAAGTTCAGCAAACAACAGGCCATGCGCATCCGGCTCTCCGTCGAGGAAATGCTCACCGAGCGCATCAACAATGCTTACGAAGAAAACGGCGAAATCGACGTCGATATCATGCTCATGCCACAATGGCTGCGCATCCGCTTCGTCGATACCGGCAAATCCTATCGCCTCGATGCCCCCGATGCATCCATCAGCGCCAAGATTATCCTTCACAATGTCGATGGTTATTTCTCGCGCACCGATGAAACCGGCAAAGCCGAATACTGTCTCGATTACCAGTATGCAGAAGATTTCGATGTCAAATCGTATCTCATGCGTCATTCCAAGACAGGTGCATAAAAACTATGAGTTTCTTTGCCAAAACCGAAGTCAATCGTGAAAGGCAGCCAGAACTCGATTTATTAAAAGCAGTCTGCATTGTGGCAATGATTTTCAATCATACCCTTGTGGACTGCGCCATGTCGGGGGGCGATGCCAGTAATCTCGAAGGTGTATTTGATTATATTAGTTATTTCATCAATGAAATACTGGTCGTCCTGATTGGTGCCGTTCCGTTTATGATGTGCATGGGCATCGGCATGTGCTATTCCAAAAGACAGGAGCCGAAACATTATTTCGTACGCGGCATCATGCTTTTTACCATCGCACAGCTGCTCAATTTATTCAGAAATGTACTCCCAAATTTAATCGCCTATTGGGTGACCGAAAAGCAGTGGTTTATTGCACAGACATTCCTCGTACTTCAGGCGGATATCCTTTCCTTTGCCGGACTGTCGCTCTTCTTAATGGCACTGCTCAAAAAATTTAAAGTTCCGCCAATCGGTATTGCTGGTATAGGTCTGGCGCTGAATTTCATCGCCTTCGCGATCTATTATTTTGTCATTACACCAGACAATTTCAGCGAAACCCCGAGCAATTTCTGGCTTAGCCAATTTCTTGGCTATTTTATACTTACAAACGCAGAATCCTACTTTCCGCTCTTTTGTAATTTTGTATTTGTCGCCACGGGCTACTGGATTGGCACGCGCTATCCTTATATTGAGGATAAAAATGGCCTCGCCAACCGCATTCTGCTGATTTGCATTCCGATTTGTACAATCTATTATTGTACACGCGCTTTCGTGGGTATACCGTTCTTACCGGCATTCCAGTCGGATTTTCAATACAATATGAATCCGGTTACGGACGCCATCGGTGCCATCATGAATGCACTGATTTTCCTGTGCCTGCTCTATAAAATTACAAGACTTACGAAAAACAAAGTTCCCAAATTGCTGGGGCATTTTTCATACAATATCAACGCCTATTACTGTGTGAGCTTTCTTTTTATCCTGCCCATGCAGACCATATTAATGGCAACACAGGGACATCTGATGGAAGATTATTTGGCGTTGATATATGCGGTTATCGTTATCGTTGCATGTTACTTTATCATTGAACTCTGGAAAGGCAAACTCAAACCGCAGCTGAAAAAACTTCCGCCGCAGGCTGGATATGTACTATTTATT
>JAGACY010000466.1 GCA_017613855.1 Pseudomonadota bacterium | reverse complement strand
GTTTTACCGGTTCCCGGAGGTCCGGTAAACAGGATGGACAGCGAATTGCCGTAGGCACTGCATTTGCGATAGCCCCAATCGTCGAGGACGACCCTCTGGTATCTGGCAAAGTCGAGGATTTCCTGGATAGTCTTTGAGGTAGCTTCGGGCAGAATAACACGCTCGATAGGCACATCGGATAGAATGACATCGGCGAGTGTGTCGAGATCATGGCTAAAGCACTGGCGAATCTCTTCGAGTATGTGATGGGATTCGAGTTTTGCGTCGGGATCGACCTCGCACCTTAGATCGTGTGCATCGAGGCTGCGGCGCACGGTCTGCAGAATTTGTCCCACGGTGAGCTGATAGTTATTCGAGAATGATGACGCAATGCGTTCCAGTTCCTTGTCTTCGAAAATACCGGCGAGTGATTCATTCCAAACGCGGTACTGTTCGGCGGGCGTGGGCAAATTGATGTGGCATTCGATGGGGTTGTTGAACAGTCTCGAAATGATTGGGCTGCTTTTTTCACTCGTAATGATGAGGGTTCCCGGGAAGTATTCGACATGTCTCGAGAGAGGCGGCTGCAGGTTATCGAGCTTTCTCTCTGCAAAAGACCCTGTTTTTAAGCCGTCAAACCGGAAGAGCAAAACCGCATCGAGCAGCAAGGCTTCGCGCAGGTAATTGCAAAAATGGTTTTCGATATCATTCTCTTCGAGTGTTTCGATTTCGGAAACGAAATCAACGGCAATGACATTTTTCTTGAGGACTGATTTAGCGAAGGAACAAGCGGCAGTCCGTCTTCCCGAGTGAGCAGCGCCTGTCAGAAGTATGCGTGCTCGTGGCTGTGCAATGAGCAGTTTTAGCTGCCGCATGAATTCTTTCGAAAGTACGAGGCTTTGTCGCCTTTGTGCCTGATCATAAAGGTGCATGTGAGGGGACAAATTGGCCGTGAGATTGGCATTCTGCAATGCATCGAGCACACGCTGGTCGACAGCCAATTCTGCAAAAGCTCGCGGTAAAAGCCCCGAAAAACCGTATGAACGCTCGGGAATAATGAGTCGCATGCGGATGAGCTGCCCGCGATCGCTCAGCAGTTCCATATTGTGCTGTACTGCCTCGCGATTAAATCCAACGAGCTCACAGATGAACGAGGCCCGGAATTTCTTGGCGGTTGCATTGCCGTAGGCAAAGGCCATGGCCCGGTAAACCGAATTATCCATTGCCCCAAGTGCCACTGCCATGAGCAGCATCATCTCTTCATGATGCAGGTCAAATGCCATTCGAAGGCGTTCAATGACGAGTTCCTTGTTGGCTGATTCTGCAGCATTGCGTATGCGCGACATCATCTCCGAGTGGGATACGAGAAATGACATGATTTCATCGTGTTCGGGGATGCCCTGGCGTGAAAAGAAAACGTTCTCTTCGGTCAGGCGCGTACTGCTAAAGAACATGTCATCATCATAAAGCGCACGTGCCAATTGGGAACTGGCAATGGGCATATCATCCTGTTCCTGTGCGGTCACCAGACATCGTTCCGGGTAACGGCGTGCATACAGGGCACATAAATACACGACGAGTTCACGCCAGGCATTCAGGTAAGCGCTGTTGAGTTCCTCGGCACTCATGTGATTGTATTGAGGCGTGAAAGCATTGGATTCTTCTGAGTTTTCTTCGCCCGAATCTTCATACGCCTCATAATCTACGGCCGTATTGCCTGTGTGCCACCCCTCCTCGTCCATTTCTGCATCGGAATCCTGATGTATCAGAACCTTCGGATTCGCATTGCTTTCGGAATCAGCCAATTCATGTTCGTCAGAATCAGATTGGGGTACTCGATCCTCAAAAGATGCATCATCCCTCGAAAACGTCGAGTTGATTGTTCCCACAAGGTGCTGCTCTCTGTTTTCGGGGGGCACGGATGAATTATCTGACATAACGATACCCTGTTTAAATTCGCAATGCGCAATTCGCAATGCGCAATTGGGGATGCAAAACTAAAGGGAAAATCTAAAGTTTATTGTGCATGCCATTCATAATGAGCAATGTGCGATTGGGATGCAAAACTAAAGGCAGCTCTAAAGCTAAGGGGTTATCGCATTTTAATTGGAATTTAGGAATTGAATTATAATTCGCAATGCGCAATTGGCGATGAAAACTAAAGAATGTTCCTGAAGCTAAAAACACTCCATTCTTTAGAATAATCTTGAGAATAACGCTAACTGCTAACTGCTAACTGCACATTGCTCATTGCTCATTGTTTAAAATAGGTTCCCATCATGCGGGCAGCGACGTGCGTACCTTTAATCCACCATTTCTCGGTGTTGACGACGAGTGCACCGACGGCCAGATTACCTTTGGGATCATCTCCCCAGCCGACGAACCAGTTAAAGACGTAGAGCGGTCTTTTGTTGGAGAGCGTTCCCGTTTTGCCGCCGACGCGAACACCATTGCGCCATCCCTTTCGGCCGGAAAACACCCGACGTGCAGTGCCTTCGCGCGTTGTATTTTCGCCGAGTCTGGCCAGTGTGTCGGCATTTTCTGCAGACATGACCACGAGCCAGGGCCGCGGATGTGCTGTGTAAACGACATTCCCGGAGGCATCGGTAATTTCGTCAATGATCGTGGGCGTCATCATGATACCATGATTTTCGATGGCGGCTGCAATCAGTGCACCATGCATTGGGCTCAGATTGACATGCCAGAACCCGGCTGCACTTTTGGCGCGTTCAATATCATCATCGACGAATTCTGCCGTGCTGACGTCGGTTATAAATTCGGTAGGCAGCTCGCGGTTAAACGCGAATTTGAGTGCAATGCGTTCGAGATCTTCTTTGCCAAGATTCTGATAGGCCAACCGCGCCATCACGGCATTGATCGAGTGTCCGATAGCTTGTTCCAATGTCGCACAGGTATTGTCCGTTTGCGGATTACCGCGTACATCCGATTCGGTGAGCATGCTTGCACCGCCCGAATAACACACGCGCGCCTGTGGATCGACGCTGCCCTTTTCGAGCAAGGCTGCCGCTGTAATGAGCTTAAATACGGATGCCGAAGGTGCAAGGGCTTTGGTGGCATAATGATCCACCTTTGGACGTGCCGTCGAAGCAGAAACAATGGCCAGAATACGCCCTGTATTCGATTCGATGGCCACCGCCCCGCCATAAGGAACTGGGTGCTCATTGAGGCTATTTTCGGCGCTTTCCTGTATTTCCTTGTCGAGCGACAACTTGGCACGCCGGCCATCCGGCAATGCGACATACGCCGTAGATCCTTCCCATACGATGTCCGACAGGTCGAACTGAACTCCCGAATCGACGTGAGTCGGCGTATTTTGCATGACTTTGGGCGCTTCTGCGGTTTCCTGGGCATACGCAGAAGCCAATGGCAAAAACTTATCTTCGGTATAAAAGATCCCCGTGGCCTGGCATATTGCCCAAATGCCAATAATGCCCAAAAAAGCTGCGAGTGTGATCCATTTTCTCTTGGTAGAACGACGTATCCTGCGCATGTCACCTCCCTATGGCGCGCATAAAAAAACGCAGATACAGGTTATATCATTGTGTCTTGCATGGCAAATTTGGGCATTTTATCTTTGGGGCTTGGGTGGATAAAAATACAAAAAAAGCATCGTATTCGGCGTAAGCCGAATAGATGCTTTCACGGTGCGTATCCGCGTGTAAGCCGGATAGCACGTGCTTTCACAATAAAACATTAATTGATAATGACGATTTCCGAAGCGC
>JAGACY010000465.1 GCA_017613855.1 Pseudomonadota bacterium | reverse complement strand
GATGGTACAGGCGTTCTGAGTTATGCGGCAGCCTGGGGTAACAAAGATGTCGTCAGATATTTGCTCGATTCGGGATTATCTGCCGATATCAATAAACCGAACAAAAGCGGTCTCACCCCCATATTTTTTGCCGCTTATTCGGGAAATCTCGAAGTCGTTAAAATGCTCGTCGAAGCAGGTGCCAATGTCCAAATAAAAACCAACTATAACGAGAATTTGCTGATGGCTGCGGTTCGCGGAAGAGATAACGATGTGGTCTATTCTTCTCCCAAAACCAATGCCTATCAACATTATGCTTCGCGTATGCTCTACGAGCAGGCTCCCGATCCCGCGATGATCAAATACCTCATCGATTTAAAGGTTCCCGCCTACGATTCGGATGATAGCGGCATCTCTGCATTGCATTTGGCTGCACGCAATCCACTTACCCAGCCCGAAGTCATTGGGATGCTGATAAAAGCCGGTGGCGATGTGAACGGCGAAACAAAAAAGAAAAAATATACGCCGTTGATGTATGCCAAAAATACAGAAGTCGCTGCCATGCTGATAAAGAAAGGTGCGGATATCCATGCGGTCAATGTGGATGGATGGACACCTCTGCATCACGCCATTGATAACAATCGAACTGAAATTGCAGAACTTCTCATTAAAAAAGGTGCAGATATTCATGCCAAAACGAACAGCGGCAAAGAAGTTGCGGATTTGGCCGATTCTGCCGATAGTATTGAGTTGATGCGGGCGAAGGGGATCGATTTTACAGATGCATTATATAGTGAATTGCGGCAGTCAAGACCGGCATTCCATCCCAAAACGATACTGGCATTGCTCAAATCATCCAGAGTTGATGATTTGTCCGAATGGACGGAAAATATTCTCAGTGGCATCAACGAGATTTCCAGAGATTATCTCAAAGCCGATGAAGTCACACAGCTCATTCGCTATCTCAAAGACCATGGCATAGATCTAAATCAAACCGATGCAAAGGGGCGATCTTTGCTGATGCAGGCTTGTCACTATAAGCCGGTGATCTTTAGCGCACTCATCGAACAAGGGGCTGATATCGAGAAGAAAACAGCCATGTCTACGCCATTGGCTTATTGTGCATCGGTTGGCTATGATAATGACAAAGCCCCAAAAAATACCGCGCTGCTCATCGAAAAAGGCGCAAATGTCAACGTCAGCGATAGCGATGGTGTACCAGTCATCGTCAATCTTACCCACAAAATGCACGCCCTGGTTCCCCTTGCACTCAAAGCCGGGGCGAATCCCAATGCCGCGGATAGCAAAGGTAATACACCACTGATGGTGGCCAAAAGTTATTATGTAGCCAAGGCACTTATCGATGCCGGAGCTGACGTCAATGCCAAAAACCGTGGCGGAATAAGTGTACTTGCCATTCACTCCGGAGCCATGGCCAATGCCGAACGCGACGATGGATGGATGTCGGAAGCTATCGATAAGGATTATTGGGATAAGGGAAATTATAACATCGTCAAATTGCTCATCGATTCCGGTGCAAAACCAGATGCTAAAACCATCCAGTATACAAAAGATGCCCGGATTGCCAAGGCTATTACTGGAGCTGATTCTGCTGGCACCAGCGCTGATTCAGCCGTATTGCTCACAGACAAGCAGCTGAAAACCGCCACATATCTTACGCCAGAAATGGTAAAAAGATACCTGCGTACGGGTGGAAAACAGAAAGTCGTGGATGATGCACTGCTGGAAGCCTGTTTTTGGGGGCAGGGTACCAAGATTATAGCGCTTGCAAAGGGTGGCGCCAACCCCAATACGCGCCATCATTACAAGAATAATACGCCACTTATCATGGCTGTCCATGAGAGTGAGCACAACAGTGCCGTAACGGTCGAAGCCGTTCAGGCATTGCTGGATGCCGGTGCAAATATCAACGACAAAAACGAATACGGTTGGACGGCGTTGACGGCGGCATGTTTTAATGATCACCCGAATCCCGAAAAAGACAAGTTCATCAGCTTGTTGATTAAATCAGGCGCAGATGTTAAAGATGCGCTGTATTATATTTCATTTGACCACGTGACGCCCGAAAACATTCAAGAAATGATTAGGTTTGGTGCAAAAGTCAACGGCAAAGACAAGGAAGGTGATACACCTTTGCATACATGCTGGAATCCCAGAAGCTGTAAGGTTCTGCTCGATGCCGGTGCGGATATCAATGCCAAAAACAAAAAAGGAGAAACACCGCTGATCTCAGCCCTAAATGAAACCTGGTACGGCAGTGTCAAAGAACAAAAATTGCCGGAGCTTTGTAATTTATATATTCAAAATGGCGCTGACCTCAAAATCGTCGATAAAGATGGCAAATCGGCCATGTATTATGCGGTTAAGGGCCATATCAGAGGATGTGTCGAGGCTTTCCTCCAAGCCGGTGTCGATATCAATGCTAAAGATAAAAAAGGTAAAACAGTCATAGAATACTTTGAAGAAACACATCCCATGGTGAAATTTCTCAAATCGCACGGCGCAACGGGAAAACCAATCGCTGTCGATGAAGAAACCAAAAGAAAATGGGAAGAAAAAAATAAGAGAAATAAAGATAAGAAAAATAAATTAATACTCTGGGATCCCTGAATCCATGTTTTATCCGCCATCTTTTCTGACTGTAAACGATTAGAAATATGATTTCGAGATATCATTTTTTATATTACGGTGTGTTGCGATTATCAGTGCTTTGATATTGGCTGCTTGTACACATAATAACCAACCGTCGAGCCCAGGACAATATCTCGTCGACAATTTTAATAATACACCGGAAGTATACAACAGCGATGATATTGTCATTCGTTCAAATACCGATAATTCGGCATCATACTATGCATTGCTCAGTAACAGTGAAAAAAAGTTATATCAAGTCTTGTACAAATCAATCACCGAAGGAAAAACGACCGTAAGTCTTTCCGGAGAAATCGATAACAAAGTCACTTCGCGTGTTGTTCGTTCGATCGTAAACGATCATCCGGAATTGATTTGGCTGGCAGAAGGGTATTCTCAGCGAGTGACGACGATAGACGATCGCGTCAGTGAAACGAAGATACAATTTATCTGCAATGCACTTGTTGATTCACCTGCCAAATATATCAAACAGATGGATAGTGTCGCAGAGACAATCCTTGCACAGGCCAATACTTACAATACACCAGAAGCAAAAGAAAAGTTTATACATGATTACCTCGTCATGAATGTCAAATATGACAGGCATGCGTATGAGCAAAGTGCTTATGGCGCATTGGTTTCACAGCAGGCTGTATGTTCAGGAATCGCACGGGCTTTTAAATATTTGCTGGATCAAGTGGGGATCCCGAACTATGTTGTCACCGGCCAGCTAACCGACTCTGAAGGCATAACGGGTAGCCATGCCTGGAATATCGTCGTGTTGAATGGTCACTGTTATAATGTCGATGTCACATCCGATGAAGTCATTGTCATAAAGGGCAATTCACGAACCAGAAAAGCAGACGACAGACTGTTCAATAAATCAGACAGCGAATTCAGAAATAGAGGAT
>JAGACY010000464.1 GCA_017613855.1 Pseudomonadota bacterium | reverse complement strand
GATATCAATGCTGAAGTTGATGGATTTTATCGAAGCTTCGGCAATCTCTTTGAGTTCGGCCAGCGCTTCTTCGGAGAGTTTCGTCTTTTGGGCAGAAATCTGAGTTTCATATTCGATAATATTTTCGGCGTGATCCGAGATGCGTTCAGCGTCGGCCACGACGAGTGTCATTTGGGTAATGCGGTTTCGCTCATGCCCGGTCATGTTATGTGTTCGCATTCTGACGAGGCGCGTCGTAATCGCGTGTGTCAGATAGTTAACGGTATCCTCAGTGTCTTCGACCTTTTCGACGAGTTCATCTTTGCGATTGAAGAAGCAATCGATAGAAGTTTGCAGGTTTTGTGCGGCAAAGCGAGCAAGTCGTGTAATTTCCATCTGTGCCTGATGCAGAGCGACGGCGGGTGGCAGGTTGCCTTCCTGCATGTAAATGAGCTGGCGATCCTTGATTCTCTGGGTTTCTTCGGGGAGTTCCCGGATGATTTTCTTGCTGAGTGCGACGATTTGGCGCGTGAACGGAATCAAACAGAGGACGGCTGCAATGGCAAAGATGGTATGGGCGTTTGCGACCTGACGGCCGATATTGTCGGGTGAAAGGTCTTTGATCCATTCGAGAACGATTGGACATGCGGTGATCACGGTGAGAATGATGGCCGCTCTGAAAAGATTAAAGAGCAGATTGAGTGCGGCTGTACGTTTGCCATTGCGATTGGTCGTGAGAGACGCAAGAATATTGGGTGTAACAGCACCGATGGCTGCGCCGATAACTAGAAAGACTGCATCTTCAAAGGAGATTAATCCCTGGATGGCAAAGGTCTGAAAAATGACGACCGACGAAGATGAGCTTTGCAGAATTGCCGTAAACACAATGCCGAAGAGGACAAAAATGGCGGGATTCTCAATGGTCATGAGAAAGTTTTTAAATTCTGCACTTTGCGAAAGCGGGGCGATGGCTTCACCGATGATGGAGATACCCACAAAGAGCATGCCGAAGCCCATGATGATCGACCCAATGTGCCGGACGATCGTCTTTTTAATAAACATGTACATGATTGCGCCGACAAAGAGGATGAACGGCGCATAGGCTCCGAGGCTGAATGCCGTAATTTGGGCGGTGATCGTCGTACCGATGTTCGCGCCCATGATGACGCCGATGGCCTGTATCAGGGACATGAGTCCCGAATTGACAAAGCCGATGACCATCATGTCTGTGGCAGATGAACTCTGAATCAGAATGGTAACGAGAATTCCAACGAACATGGCGACAACCCTGTTTTTGGTCGCATGTTCAAGTATGGTTTTGAGTTGTTCGCCGGCGGCATTCTTTAGACCGGTGGACATGATGGACATGCCAAATAGGAATAAGCCCACACCGCCTAAGAGTTTAAATAAATCGAGTATGGTCATGTTGAACTCAAAAAAAAACCTCATGTAAAAACATGAGGTCTAAGAACTATACCATTGTAAAATTAGATGAGGCTGTCTGACGTCCTTCATTATCGATGAGGAGACAGGCAACATCCGGATGGGACTGACAGTAGCCTAAGGCTTGTTCCTTAGACATGACAAAGAAAGCCGTCGAAAGAATATCGGCCTGCAGTGCCGTGGGGGCAATAACTGTCACGGAAGCCATGTCGGGCGATTTTCCTGTGTGTGCATCGACGATATGATGGAACACCTTATCGTTGCCAAAGAATATCTCATAATTGCCCGAGGTCGAAACCGCACCGTTATTGAGCGCGAGCACACCGGGATAATTGCCTTTCTTTTGGGGATCCTGAATGGCAACGCGCCAGGTATTGGCATTTTGCGGGTGACCCGAAACGCGAATTTCGCCGCCGGCATTGACGAGATAATGTGCAATACCGCGCTGTTCGAGAATGTTTGCAATGCGATCGGCAATAAAACCGGGGGTAGCGCCATCGAGGGTAATACCCATATTTTCGCGAAGAGCGAGTTTGTTGTCGTGGAAATTGAGTTTATCCGCACCGATGAAGGGCAGGATATCTTCAATTTCGCTCTCGGATGGATTGCGATTTTCGCGGGCTGCTTTCTGCATCAAATCGAGAACCGGCTTAACCGTAATATCGAATGCACCCTGTGTATCGCGATAATAATAGTCGCAGGTCTGGAGCAGGGATGCCATTTCTGCGGGAACGTGATCGAGATGGCTCAAAGCATTGGCTTCGCTTACGGGCGACATGTTGTCGAATCGCGTGAACATGCGCTCCATGGCTGCAACATCTTCGAATGCAGCAATGACGGCATCTTCGGTCTGTGCTTTGCTGGCTCCGATAGCCGTAATATCGACCTGTGTACCGATGGCACGCTTTGATTGCGATACCCTATATTGCCCATCGTGCGACAGGGATTCGAATTTATCCCGATTGACAATGACTGCACCCGTCGCAGCGGCTGCGCCGCCCAGTCCCAGTAATTTGAGGAATGATCGTCTTTGCATTGCAACTATTCACTATTCACTATTCACTATTACGTGGGGATTTTCATCCCCGATCCGTGGGTTACGCTTTGCTTACCCATGGCTAATAGCTACGGATGTGACGCCCCTCTGGGGCGTGTCGGATTTTATTGGGTAATTATAATTCACTATGCTGTTGCTTTATCTTCGGATTTTGCTTCAGCCTCTTTCGCTTCTACTTTATCATCAATTCTGACGACTTTAGCTTCGGCTTTCTCGGGGGTCACTTCTGCTTTAGCGACCTCGGCTTTTTCGGGTTTAGCCGTATCCGCTTTTTCCGATTTTGCCTCGGGTTTTACTTCGGCTTTGGCCACCTCGGCTTTCTCGGGCTTTGGTTTTGGTTCAGCTTTTGGTTTGGCCTCTTTTTCGTCTTTGGCTTTTTCCTCGGCGGCTTTGCGTTTGAGTTCAGCAAAGATATCGTAAGAGCCTTTGGGCGGAACCGGGCGGAAAATCTTGCGCGGGCATTTGGCTACGCAGGCCTGGCCGCAATCGCCCTCGTATTCGAGGCATTTATGGGTGTCTATCTGAACTTTATTGTCGGCAATAGAAACAGCACCCGCGGGGCAGGCTTTGACGCACATCTTGCAGCCAATGCAGCCAACTTCGCAGACATCTTTTACTTCTTTGCCGAACCCCTTGGATGAGCAGGGGACATAAACCTTGGCATCTGCAGGCATGACCTCGATAACCTGTTTGGGGCAGGTTTTGGCGCATTTGCCGCAGCCGACGCAGTTATCGGCCAGAATAAACGGCATGCCGTCGTGCATTTCGATGGCTTTAAACGGGCATGCGCGAGCGCAGTCACCCATGCCGATGCAGGCATACTGGCATTTGGAGGGACCGCCGTATGCGATGTTTGCGGCGACGCATGAATCAAAGCCAATGTAAACGTGCTTGTGCGAGACATGGCCATCCTGACGGTCACAGCGGACGCGGGCAACCGAGTTTTCGACTTTGGCCATTTCCTTTTGGGTGATTTTGGCCACTTTTTCGCCGACGGCTGCTTTACCCGGGAAACACAGGTTTGGCGGGACATTGGGGTCTTCGACGACGGCACGGGCATAGCCTTCACAGCCGGCATAACCACAGCCACCGCATTGTGCCTGGGGCAAAACCTCCATGACTTCTTCGACTTTCGGGTTGCGTTCCACTGCGAATTTGTGTGCGGCAATGGCGAGTCCGATGCCAAAGAAAATACCGATAGACCCGAGTAGGGCAAGTCCGGTTAATGCAATTTGAATGAGTTCGGTATCCATTTGAATGGGAATTCCTAGGGTGGAAAACTGAAGCCAATGTTTGTTGGCTTTCGAATTCGCAATGCGCAATGCGCAATGCGCAATTGATTTTGGAAAACGATAGGTAAATTCTAAAGAATCAAATTTCCTATATAACTTTAGAAAGAACCTTGTGAATGTCTGAATAATTGCGAATTGCGAATTGCGAATTGCGCATTTAATCAGTTTTTT
>JAGACY010000463.1 GCA_017613855.1 Pseudomonadota bacterium | reverse complement strand
TTAACAATTGGAGAATGACCATGCACAAATCCATCCGTTTATGCACTTTGATTACCATTCTCTTTGCCTGCTTTGCACTCCCATGGGCCACGGCAAATGCCCAGGAAAAACCCGGTGAATGCATAAAAATAAAGGATATCAAAGATACGGCCATTCTCAATTATGCCAAACAACATCAATGGGATGCCGATGGCGACGGCAAAATCTGTGACAAAGAACTCACTCAAATCACAGAAATTGAAAAATATGCCTTCAGTCAGTGCGATGTTTTCTTCAATTGTGAATGCAATTCAAAACTGAAATCAATCGATATTCTGGCTAAACTCCCCAATCTGAACAAAATCGGCGAGGGAGCTTTTGCAGGTTGCAAAAAACTTAAAAATGTCGATTTGCCTCATGTCACCCAGATCGACAAAGGGGCATTTATTCATGATGCGGCCATAAAAACCATCTCTTTGCCCAAAGTAAAGCAAATTGGCGAGCGTGCATTCGAAAAAAATGAAGCACTCAAAGAGATAGTACTTCCCGAAGTCGAGACCCTGGGCCAATCTGCATTCTCGCATTGCTACAGCCTCAAAAAAGCTTCGATGCCCAAAGCGAAACGCCTCGACAATGCCATCTTCTATTTCAATTATGATCTCACTGATGTCGAACTCCCAAATGCCGAGTACCTTGGGCCTAATATGTTTTTCAGGGACGGTTCATTAAAAAAGATTTCGCTTCCCAAAGTCAAAGAAATCAAGGCAGAAGCCTTTAAAATGTGTTCAAGACTAGAGCATGTCGAGCTTCCCAATGTTGAAAAGCTGCACGAACGTGTCTTTGCAGAATGTACATCGCTCAAAGAAATCAATCTGCCCAAGCTCAAATCCGGGGCAATGGGGGACTTTGAACGATGCGAATCCCTGACCAAAGTTTCGATGCCCATGGCAGAAGACGTGGCCTATCGCATGTTCTACAATTGCCAGAAGCTCAGTGAAGTCAATGCTCCCAATGCCAGGAATATATACACAGAAGCATTTGTATATAATCATTCGACAAAGAAATTATCGCTCTCTCAAATGCAGAATATCGAGGATTATGCCTTTGCCTGCGGTCCAAAAGATCGCATTGAACTCAACACCGAAGCAGATATTACTCTGAGTAAAAAAGCATTCTCCAATTACAGTGATATTCGGGCATGCAATAAAAAATTCGATCCAGCTCAAACGACGCTGATACTCAACTGCAACAAACGCCCCGGCGGCAAAGGATCACCCCAAGCCAAGTCCAATGTCTATGAAAAGATTGTACAATGGGGCGACATGACCTGGAAAGAAATTATTTTTAGGAATGCCGATGGTTCGGATTGTAAATAATGGATAATGGATAATGCATAATGATGAATGAATGGTATTCACAAAGATTGATACGCTCCGGAGGGGCGATACATTCGTAGTCAATAAGCGTGGGTGAGCGAAGCGTAACCCACGGATCTGAATGCATAATGAATAATGAATAATGGATAGTGATATCAGGGATTTGATTTTATCAAATCGATTTTTCCACTATTTTTTTCGAAAACTTCTTCACAAGTCTGCGCAACAGCTACGACTTTTCCCTCTGCATAATCCATTGCAGTGGATTTAAACACACCATCGACATCGACCACTTTCCGGAGTTTTACGACAAATGCATCCGGAGCGCATGCAATACTCCCGTCAATAATGCATTTGATCGTTGCATGACTCACTTCTTTTTCCTGAACAATCTCGAGCATGAGATCCCAGAACCGCTCCGGCAAACTAAAGCGTCCTTCCCATGCCCGTTTGCGTTCGGCAATACTAATAAAAGTATCTCCCACAACCAATGTGTCCGGCTGTGTCAGCGTTCTCGGCTTCTGTGCATAATACTCCAAAACGCCAACGAATGCTTCGGGAATGGATGCATCCTTATTCGCAAGATTATAAGTAAAATTAATCAATGCCTTCATGCATGAGCGATGTATCGATCGAAACTGTTTCTCGAGTAAAAATCGCTGAAACATCGGAATAAACATCTGGTTGGCTTCACCAAAGTTCGTTTGTTCAATCAGCTTGCCCATATCCGTCAACTGCCGGCGTTCAAGTGCTTCTCGGATACAATTCAAATGGAACTTCGCAGATGTCCGATCCACATGGCGATCGCGTTCAAATCCCTCGCTCAAATCAATAACATCATTCAAATTTTCAACATCGTCCAATGGCATCGGGAATGGGATACTCGTAACAATATCACGAAAATAAAAGTCTTTGATTGAATACAGTATGGGCATCGGATCACCTTCCTTATAATGCCCCTCCGGTTCGATATGCGTAATGAATTCATGGATAATATCATCATCGCGTTTGTCATCCGGCGGATTGAACTTGTATTGAATGACAAACAAAGGTGAACCATTCACATAAAATGTTTCTTTATAACCTTCACGCTCACTCGAATGGCCTGTTTCGACATATTCGTCCTCAACGGGAACATATCGAATACCGCTGATGATGGCCATGCCCTTGCGGCCTTTTTGTATTAAATCTCTGATTTCCTTCTCGGAATCAACATCACGCTCCCCCCCAAGACTATTGCTCATCGGCGATTTGAATTTAAATTGCTTCTTCCATTTATTTTTTCTCAAAATAAATAATATAATTGTAATTCCAACCAAAATATAGAGCAATACATCCTGAAATACACTTCCACTCTGGGCATGGATGACAATAACGACGCGAACAATCACGCTTAGGAGCGCAATAGAAAACAAAAAATTAAGCAGTCCTTTGATATTTCTGCGGTTCCCTGTTTTTACAAAGGAATGGTATTCGTCCAATTTCTTTTCATAGCTTTTGGGGAGCTTTCTCGGTGTGCTGTCCGGCATGCTCTGCCACAGTTCAAAACAGCCATCCTGACCAATGAACCGCAATTCTGCCAGCTCAGTCTCAAAACCATCTTCATATTTGACAATTTCTTTATATTTTCGTCTGTCCAGGCGTTCATTCTGGACTTGCTTGAGTTGATCAATAATGGAAGGAATATCCGAAAACCGGTTTTCCAGATTGGGCTCGAGCATTTTTCTGAGCAAATTCACCAGTTCTATCGGGTTATCCTGCATATCCGGTTCAAAGATGAGCCGAAAATCTTTCGTTGGCATACAAGCCGGCGATTTCCCGGTAAACATCTGCACTGCTACTGCAGCCAGTGAATATACATCACTCGCCGGGCATGGTTTGCCCATCAGCTGTTCTGGGGGCATATACCCAAAAGTCCCCGCTACCGTCGAACCACCGCCCTGCACCTGAGGATTGGCGACAGCCCCAAAGTCAATCACAGTAATGCGATAATGACCATTAATATCGGGCGAAATCATCAGGTTCGACGGTTTTATATCCCTATGAATCACCGGAGGATCATGGTGATGCAGCTGATCCAGGATTTCCAGTGCCTGAATTGTCAGATCGTAGACATCATCTATCCTGAAACGGTGACCATCATTGATCATCTGCTGCAGCGAGACACCGGGAATCAATTCCTGAACAATATAGGAATAGGCGGGTTCTTCGTCGAGGCATTCAATGGCATCGTAAAAATGCGCCACCCCCTTCATATTAAGCGATTTGAGGACAGCCCCCTCACGTTTAAACAGCTCGTATTCCTTCCAGCTCTTAACCGAACTCACATTGAGCTGCTTGATGACGACATCCAAACCGTCACTCAGGCGTACTGCTTTAAAAATGCGTCCCTGTGCACCATGCCCGATTTCTTCGACAAATGCATATCGATCCGAAATGGAGTATGGTGTAATCAAACGCGAATTTGACGTTATCTGCTCACTACTCATTGCCTGCCGTCCACGATCCAAGGGTGACGCTTCGTTCACCCCCGGCTAATGGCTATACTCGTACGATTTCCAGCTCTTGACCGAACCCACGTTAAGCCATCAAATCTATTTTCTCTGACATCTGTGATTTGTGCCCATATACCATCGTTTTGCCAGGGCTCCATGATTTGGCTTTCTAATCCTGCCATTCTTTCATTTCGTGGTAATCACAATGTAACAGATTGTCATTGTCATCGTAAAGATGCATGCCATTTCCCTCGCAAAAGCTATACATTTCACAGTGAGCACAGATCCCTTTTTTCGTCCACCGCCGGTCTCTGAATTGCTGAAAACGATTTTCCCAAACCTCCATAAAATCATCCTGATAAATATTGCCCTGAATATGATTGCTTCGTATGCTGTTACAGGCTGAAATGGAACCATCTATAAGAATACTGCCAATCGTAATACCGGCATCACACTGATAAAAATTATCCCGGACTTCCCCTTCATAGCATCCGGTAAATCCATCACATGTAAAATTCGCATGGATCTTGGCTTCCTTGCGTGTTTGTACAATAAAATCGAGCAACTGTCTGATTTGGCCGCCATTCAATAACAAATCGGGGTTATTCCGGGCTCTCCCCATCGGTGAAATGGTAGCAAGACGCCATTTTTTACATCCGGCAGAGATTAAAAAATCCCTGAACGAAACCAGATGCGGGAGCAATGGCGGTGTTACGCAGGTAATGACATCATAGAGTTTGAGCTCTTTCGATTGTACAAGACATTGCAAAGCGTTGACTGCATGCTGATAGGATTCGGGATTCTGACGTATATGATTATGAATTTCCGGTGGTCCATCCAGGCTAAGAGCGACACGTTCCAGACCTGCGTCACATAGTTGTTCCAGCTTATCAGAATTCAGGAGCATTCCATTTGTGACAAAAGTCCACGGATAGCCGCGTTTTTGTATTTCACGGCCAATATCATACAAATCCTCTCTCAGCAGGACTTCACCGCCTGCAATCGAGATATGAAACATTTCCGGATCTATTTTTGGGGAAATGCTCTTGTCCAGGACACGGAAAAAATCTTCTGCAGGCATGTCCGGATGTAAGGCCTGAGCTCGGCAGTCACTGCCGCAGTGACGGCAGTTAAGGTTACACCGATGCGTGCATTCCCATATCAGCGTCCATAACGGATGCTGTTCAATCCGTTCTTTAAACAGGGCTTTCGCAGCCTTCAGGGCAAGCCACTTCTTTAACCCAAGATGTCCAAGTTCTTGACTGTCAGATATAAAAGGTATCGGCATACTCTTATGGGGTGCTCCATCCGTCAATCAAAGACGAAGTCAGAATTACAAATACAACGTTATCATCTTTTCGGGTTTTGGCTTGGAAGACTTTGGTGGCGCAGAAGGCTTAGCCTTTGAAGATGCCGATTCTTTGTTCTTGGAATCGGAAGCTTTCTGTTTTGGAGATTGCTCAGATACGGATTCTTTAGAATTATCTGTGGGTTGTTTGTCCGTATTTGAATCTTTCAAAGAATCCTTCACAGGTTCGACAGTCGGAAGCTTATCAGATGCCTCCGTCTGTTCTGTGCCCGGTTCAATGCTTTCAGATGGTTGATCATTCTCAGGTTCAGCCTCAATATGCGGCGGAGCATCTAAATCGTTTTTTGGAACTGTCTGGGACTCGGGAGGCAATGGATTATCGACCTGTGGTACCGGGAGAACAGCATTCTCCCCCGATGTTTCTGTTTTGCCCTGCGACGAATCTTTGCCCTGGGACGAATCGCAAGCTGTGATACAAAAGGCGACCATTCCGCCAAATCCAAGCGCAGTCATTAATTTTATGAGAACCGTCCTTCTTAGCTTATTATAAAGTGACATATTATTATCCACCCTGAAAACATCCGGAAAGCACTATATACAAACCGATTTTTAATTTACATCAGATAACCTCATTCTGCAAGTCATTTTGTATTTGTTACCGTTACAACTCGGGGCCAATCCTTGACTAATTTAAGAAAATTTTCATTTCAACTTACGAAACTGTAAGTTAAAGACCTAATGACTAAAAAGTTGCAATGACTTTGTGTTCATCTTGTATCAGTTATGCCATTCTTGTTGCCTACTCATCCATAAAAACATCATTAATATTATTATTATTTTTACCAGGTAAAAATACATCAGGAACGATTCGTTGCATATTATCCGGAAATTCTTGCCATAGTTTGATTTTGCCTGTTTCACCAATATGTTCAAATTTTGTCAGTTTTTCTTCATTTAAATTATTTATAACTATCCCCCCCTTCCTTAACATTTAACAGTGAAAGTCTCTTGGCGGAGTCCTGGGCAATGCCACGGCTGAATAGTGACATTTTTTTGCAGCGCTGCTATTGCCGCTAACGGCGGCAATACGCCTGCGCCAAAGCCGCTATGCCTGCGGCATACGCGGCTTTAATTTTAGTCGTTCATATCCTCAAGGGATAACTGCGAGATATACCAGTGAATCCCTTCGCCAAACATCTGCGACGAGTCCGTGATGGCCCAAATACTCCTTTGCACGTCTGCGACCTGTTTTTTGAATCCAATCATTCAATTTCTGGAATTAAATTGCGTGCTCGACTATAATGATACGAGAAAAAATGATGCCGAATCAGGACATCCCCACACAATGTCCCCTCCTTTCGGTAAATATGCAGTGATGGAGACACGATATGCGAAAACACTGGCTTGCAATGGTAGTAATTGGTCTTTCAATGATCGCATGTGAAGATGCGGTC
>JAGACY010000462.1 GCA_017613855.1 Pseudomonadota bacterium | reverse complement strand
TAAATGAGCGGCGACACGAAGTCGCCGCCCGAACGTGTACGACACGATGTCGTTTCACGTTCGGCTTTTCACCTTATGACACCGTTCAAGGGGGTTCGGGGGAAAGGCGTTCGAGTCAGCGCCATCGGCGCCTCTCGAACGCCGTCCCCCGACGCGGGGATTGTCAAGGGTGTCGCGCGACACCCTTGACCGCCCGCCGCGCAGGCGCAAAGGACTTTATTAACAAACATATTCACACAGGTTCAATACAGTGTTAATAATTTCAAATTATCTATCTGCAAACCTCTGTATAAATATCATACCCGTTCGTCGTCATTCTCACCGTCCCCTGATCGCCTGTGCGGTACATGCGGGCTTGTACATTCAGATAGTTATTTTGTACTTCGAGGTGGGGAAAATGATATCGGTTGTCTTTGCCCATGCTAAAGACGACATATTTGGGTTGAACTGCCCGGACCCATGGCGCAGACGAGGCCGATTTGGAACCATGGTGTCCTGCTTTTATTACCGTGGTTCCTGCAATGCGTGGATCTTCGAGCAATGCCTGCTCCACGACGGTTCCGGCATCGCCCATCAGTAAAATCGAAAATGTATGCATGGTTATCAATAGAACGAGCGAAGATTCGTTGGCATTGTATTTATCTTCTGATTCTAAAATAGATATACTTTTAGGATTGGGCCACAGGACTTCTATTTGAGTATCATTCTGATCGATTGGTAATAGGTTGCGCGCATCCACGATAGGTATATGTTCGGGTATGTGTTTGCGCCAGTCATTTCCTTCTTTTAGAGGTTCGATGCCATTGTGCCAGATTTCACCAATCGATGCATATTCGAGCAATGGCTGTAAACCAGCGACATGATCGTAGTCACTGTGGGTAATGGCCAATATATTAATGTTTCGAATACCGAGATACCTTAAATAGGGAATCAGTTTCGTTTGTGTACCATTTTCTTCGCGCCCAAGTTCGCTGCCGGCATCGACGAGCATGACGCGCCCATCCGGAAATTCGACTAAAGTGGCATCGGCTTGTCCCATTGCAACGAATGATATCCTTAAATCATCGGGCTGCATGCCGAGTCTTGGATTGAGCTGGCTTATGAATAATGCCAAAATCATGATGATCGATATACCTGCCGATAACACGATGCGACTGCGATTGGGGCGAAATAAATATAATAATACAAAGGCTGTAACAGACGATAGAATAATATAGATGCTCAGCGGTGTTATCTCAACATAGGTCAGTGGTATGTTTTCTATGACGATGTTTGCAAACTGAACGAGCAATTTCTCTAAAAAGCCGGCAATTGTACATAACACAGAAACACCGGGTAACCCAGTCACTGCGAAAAATGCTGAGATCATGGCTGCAGGCATCAGTAAAAATGTAATGTATGGAATGACAATCAGATTGGTCAATATGCCCAGTATGGGCAATTGTCCAAAATGATAGATGACAAATGGCGCGGTTGTCAGTGCTGTACTGAGGCTCATGATGAGCATGTTGATTAGCCATGAGAGGCTGGTTTTTACCCATTGCGGCCAAAACTGTTCTTCAATATGCAGTTTGATATCCCGTTCATAGATATCAAGCCCACATAAAATCCCCAATACGGCACTCATGGATAATTGATAACTAATTTCAAAGACGGCGTAGGGCTCTATCGCCAAGAGAATGATTCCCGCGAGTGCAAGAGAGCGCTTTCTTTCGGAATGCACAGCCAGAAGCCGTGCGAGGCAATAGATGGCTGTCATCAGCAAAGCACGCTGGGCACTTATGGGAACACCTACAAAAAACAAATAGGTTGCAAGTGCCGGAATCGACAATGCCAACGCTGCTTTGTTGCGTCCATATCGACGCATGATATATGGCGAAAACCCTACAATGAATCGAAAAATTATATGGAATACTGCAGCAATAATACCAAAGTGCAGTCCACTGACGGCAAGCACATGTGCAATTCCAAGTCTCCCAAATGTCGTTCTGGTCGAAGATTCGATATCGCGGGTCGTCCCCAGCACGAGCGCGGGTACAATGCCTTCTGGGCTGATTTCCGAGAGTTTTTTGTATGCAATGCGTCTTCCTGTCTCCAGGTTTTGCCGCAGGGATCCTGGATTTGACAGAATTTCAAAACTATTCATTTCGGAATGTAAATTCGGGCGTTTAATGCGGCCTGCAATTCTGCGGTATTTTGCCCATCTGCGTGCATCAAAGGTTCCCGGGACATCGGGGGATTCGTAGCGTATCCATTGGCCATGAGTACGAAATGTTGTGCCACGGTGGATTTCGCTCGTCTCAGGATCCAATGCTTCTTGGGAGAGTGACATGCGAGCGCGAAGTGATCCGGTTTGAGTGATACCACCACATCTCCATTCGGTGATCATGGCCTGAATCTGTGTCACGCCCGGCGGTACACTTTCCACAGTGCCTTTAAAAACACAAATCGTGTTTTCCGGCGGGTACTGCACTGAACGCGGACTTCCCTGATAGTATCCAAATGCAAACCACAAACACATCCATACCAACAACCAGCGTATGCTGCAATACCCGTGATTGCGCGTCTTTTCGTTGTGACGATTCAATATAAATAATACAAAGAGATATAAGAATAGGATTAAAATATAAATGATATGCAGTGGCACGCCAACCGAAATGCCGGTACGATCGCCGCAGATAATGCCAAGAATGAGTGCACATAAACACCAGTGCCAAGGGATGAGTCGGGCATCCCGGTGCCTGTGCGACCATTTTTTTTCAATTCCAAATGCAATTTGTGTAACCTTCATTGGCATCACCTCCTAACATAATGATGCCAACGAGATCGACTTTGTTACATTTTTTTTTCACCGTTACCCGGGCGTATGCTCCAATGCAGGAATAATCATAGGGAACATAACTATTTGGTGCCTTGGTTTTAACAAACGGATTTGCTCATGCCTGCCGCCTTCGCGTTTTTATGCGCAATGCAAAGAAAAACAATTCCGCATTCCGCATTCCGCATTCCGCATTAGAAAACAATTCCGCATTCCGCATTGCGAGTTATTTCAATTGATACTCTCCTACCTTTATCTTATCTTTCTCTTCATTCAGTCTGAAGGTCACGGTTTCGCTCTTTTGGTTGCTGCGTCCCCAGTTCGAATAGAATGTCACGGTGACGGTGGCGGCACCGATCAGGCTTTGTTCATGCGAAGCAAAGTAGTTGGTGTAAACGGTGTATTTCCCCTTGGGGGCGTATTTATGGATAAATTCCTCGGGGCCGTAACCATCGACGATATCGTAGCTCAGGATGCCGCCTGTTAAAGAGCATTTGTTGCCGTAATAAACTTCCTGGGAGCTGGGTTCCCGAATCATCAAGTCGATATCGGTGTTGTCGGCATCCCACGAAACGACGATGCGCAAATCGCTCTCGAAGTTTTTCATAAACTTCGCGTCTGTGGGGGGGATTATAACCGATTTGTCAATCCAACCCTGGCGTTTGCACCATTCGGCGAGTTCGTTGAATTCTTCAAGTGCGATGACCGCGATGTAAAGCATGTCTTTGCTGTCGCGGTAGCTCTCGTTGTTCCACGAAGTAAATATCACTTTGTGATAAAGTTCGAGTGCTTCCTGGGCATCTTTGGCATTTTTATTCTTCTTGGCGCGCATGGTCAGTGTCATGGCAAGATCTCGCCAGGATACGGATTCATCCGGCCGCAGATTTGCGACTTTTCTTAATATAATGATGGCATCATCATAATCGCCGGCTTCGCGCAGACGCCAGGCATACACTCGCAAAAGGCTGACATCATCTATCTTGAGTTCGGATAGATTCGATAAGACGCGAATGGCGAGTTTGTCTTGTTTTTCTTTAAAGAAAAGGTGGGCACAATCGAGATAGAATGCCGGGCTGTTATGATATTCTTTGCGTTGATTGAGGTATTCTTTATACAAAGAATCGCTCGTTTTATATATTTTTTGTGCATCTTTAATGGCAGTCAGGTACGGGGTATCGGGATCCCATTCCTGGATTTCAACACCACCTTCGACATTGCCTTCGGCATCGCGCAAAGCCTGTTCTTCGACAAATCTTGCGAGCATCTGATCATCGCGTGACATCGTAGGCACATTAGGTCTTGGTACTCGTGTAGCTTCAACCTCACTCATGATTCCATCCAGTAGATTGGGATTGCCGCGCTGTCCCTGTACGACGGGGGCTGCTTGTCCAAAGCTCGCCGAAGCCGCAGGCCTTCTGGACTCTTGTACTGTTCTGCTTCTGGATTCCGGTTCATCGCCGCAACACATCATCATGGCGGGATGGGGACGTGGGGCTGCCGGTGGTGCAAAACCAGCTGCGTTAGGCATACCGCCGACAAGAGCCATTGGACCACCGCAATATTCTCTCAATTCTTCATTGGGGGACTTCTCGAAGGGATTGGGGTAGTCCATTGGGATATCATCGTCATCATCCGGGTAGTCATCATCCCAGTTTCGGACGGGACGTGGTTTGACTTTTGGCGGTGCAATCCTGACTTTGGGCGAATTGTACCAGGCAACGCGCATATCCCACAAATCGCTGAGTTCTTCGACCCAAACTCTGTCGTTGCTTTCTTTTTCCTCTGCACGTTCGGCATCGGATTTGCGCTCTGCAAGCCATTGTGCACGCAGAGGAGAATTTGCAGGAGGCTCAATGTCGTATTCGAGCCATTGCTGCAGGTTTTCGAGTACGAGCATGCTCGACACCGGGCTCACAATCGAAAAGCGTCTGCCAAGGGCGAGTAGTTCTTCGCGGTTATCTTCGGCTTGCGGCGATAGCTCATCGACGCGGCGTGCTGCCCATGCGGTCGCAAGCGTTTTGCCTTTTGTCGTTGAACTCGGAATCTCGATAGACACTTTATTGCCGTCAGACATGACGATAGTCGCACTGGATGCTCCCGGCTCGGCACGCCCTACAATCGTGACGCGTCCTGCCGATGGCATGCCGATGCCCTCGACATTCGAAAAGCCATTGCCCTTCAATTCTGCAATCGCTGCAGGTACTTGTAAAACCTGCTTAATCGCATCTTCGCCATGGGCAATATCAAGGTTGATGGTTCGACCGCCGCAAATTTTGCGCATGGCCGATACATCGCGCGCTGCTCCTGTCATGACTGCTACCGAATTGGGGCCGAATTGCGGCAGTGCATTCGTCATCGTGTCCATGCCGTCGGTAAAAAATAGTGTCAAACCGTTGAATTTATTGGCAGCGATCTTTTCGAGCGGCGCAAAATCTGTTCCGCCGTCGTAGGCCAGACCTTCCAGAACGGCCAGCAATTTCGCACGGCCGTTGATCGTTTGTGCAGGTTCGGTCACATTGCGGAATACATGCAGTTCATACGTCGCATTCTCGGGTAAATGCCCAATGAATTCTTTAGATTTGGCAATATCAGTGGGACTGCGGCTTCCCGAGGCATCCCACACGATGCGGAATCGATTCGGCATACTTCCGGCTTGTTCTGGAACCGCCGATTTGACACTCGCCATAAAGAACTGGTCACCGTTAAAATCTTCGCTGCTCACAATTGTATCGGGCATATTGGGCATCGCAACGAGGACATTTTCACCAGGTGTAACATCGGTTTCGTGTGATTCGACCACCCAGACGGCCTGTGCCTGGGTAAAGCGCGAATCACCCAGTCCGCCTACTGCCGGTGCAGGAATTCCTTGTGCTACCACGCTAATCTTGATGTCGCGCGAGGTAAGCTTGGTATCGGGCATCGGCAGGGCCAGCGCTGCATCGCCATTGGGCGCTATCATTAATGGTGTTGTATATTCGACGCGGATGCGCCGTCCACTCTGTGCCGGAATTGGATAAATTCGTGTCCGATAGGCATTGCCTTTGATTTGCTCCACCAATCCGGGATCGATGCCTTTCTTGACTTCGTTTTCGTAGGCCATGCGGGCTTTTTTCTTCTCGACGACCTGAGCATCCGTCATGATGCCGTTGATATCAATCGCATACCCCGATACGACTGCATCATCCGGAAGCGGGAATTCCAGTTCGCCTTCCATGACGCGGTGATTCGGATTAAAAATCACAAACTCGGTTTTGACCGTAGCATACATGCCGTTGACATTGGCATCAACGCTGTACGCCCGCACAAACGGAGCGACTTCGGTCGTCGCGACATCCGCCACATCGACATGGAAAATCCGTATGCGGTTTGCCAGTTCGCGAGTTCTAGGGTCGATCACATCGATAAGCGTTGGGGATTCAATGCCGCACTGGCGGCCGGTACACGGCGCAGGCATACTGCTGCCCATGCACCTCCCCTGAAAACACGAACCCATACAGTTGATGGCATTGCATTCAATACATAGATTCGAGATGCAGTTTGCATGGTCGCAGTCATTATCCGACATGCATTGGACACATCTTCCCTCTGGGCTGCATATCCCGATATCACAGGCATCTTTTTCGCTGCATGGCACGCATTTGTTGTTGCTGCAAACAGGTGCATTTCTCTTTTTACACTGTGTTGAGCTCAGACATTCTACACACTCGCCAGTCGATGTATCACATGTCAGACCATTGCAGTTCTTTACGCTGTTGGGGCCGTGACACAAGCCGTCACCAGAATTAAGTGATGTCCAGTCGGCATTTTGCACGTCCTGGGTTCCGCCGCCCGATTGGCATCCGGTCGATAATCCCAAAAGAAGTATGCATAAAGCCAAATTCAGTCGATTGATTCTATTTTGTCGATGCCCGCTGTTCATAACTACCTCCATGAAATACGTGGATGAGTCCGCGCTTTGTGCATACAATCCGTATTCATACTAAAATATATCATGAATAGCAGTTGTAAAGCAATGGACATCACATGGTGGTTTGGGGGAACTGTCGGGCTGCCAGGTATTAAAAATGATTAACAAGGAGGTTATTAATAAAACCTGGATAATTGTTTGGCAGAGCCCCGATGGGGCGAGAAGATTACAGCCTGGGGTGAGCGCGAAGCGCGTAACCCCAGGAAAACGATGTCCCACCAACAAATTCACCCTGAAAGGGTGAAACATAAGAAGCGTTGACCATGGGGTTATGGCTAAAATCTAATCACTAAAATCTTCCGCTGATGCCCAATCCCGTCATTTCCGGGGTTAAATAGATTTCGGGCATGAAACTGACGGTTTTGGAAGCCTTGCGATATGGGTTGAATTTAACTGCATCGGCAATCAGAAGACCGATGCCTGTAAAGGTTGCTGCCGCTCCGATAATGCCAAGTGATAACCCTGCAGTACCCATGCGTTCTAGAGCAATCCCGCGTTCATAACCCTCTCCTCCGCCAATCGAAGTTAAAGCAGATCCCATACCACCCGAAAAAGCCATGATACCGCCGCCAATGGCGAATGCTAAACCGCCGCCAAACAAACTCCAGCCCCAGCGGCGATAGAGCGCTGATTCGTGTTCCCACCCATCAGAAGCGTCTGTATTAAACGATAATCCAGTATTATAAATCGGGCTTTCAGAATTATAATTCATGCCAGCACTGTCCTGCGCAAACGCTTCACTGTGGGATGCACAGAACAAAAAGGCCGAAATAAGGAACAAACAAAAAATATGAATGATGTGTTTCATAGGAATATCCTTTGGTGAAAGTTGAGAGTAATTATGATGACGGAACAGCCGCCTCAAGCACGTGCACGAATAACTGCAGAGAGTGTGCCAAAGTTTTGGTTAAAAATGTGAGATCTAAAAAACTGTTTAAATACAGATGGTTACATGCATCTTCGACGAGGAGGGATAATTATATTAATGTACGGCAACAATGTTAATGCCGCTTTGAACTCTGCGCTATTTCTTGGGTACGCGGGTATTTAGCGCGCATAATAGCTCGTTTTAGGCTCTAAGCTATATCAACACTCTGGTTATACAGCTCCATTATATATGGAGGATTGAATAACTAAATCCATATCTCAGATGGTACGTCGGTTATCCAATGACTCGCTTCGATAGACATTATTTATCCACCTTCGTAGGAAAGTCTTTGGCACCTGCGATTAAAATCAGCAATGGGCGCTTCTCTGCTCCCTAAAAATTATACCATCCGTTATTCCGAAATCGGGATAAAGAAAAATCGATGGAAAGCTTCAGAGTGGTGTTTTGGGGGCGCGGCCTGTTTCGCTGTCGCTCAATACGGCCTGCGCGGCGCCGCTATGGCCTGTGGCCATACGCTGCGCCAATATTTGGGTATAACATCATCCTGCATGGACGATATCTTTCAAATCGATAACATCATCCAAAGGAATCGGGAATGGCATGCTGTCGACATGTTCCTGCCCCTTTTCATCTCTGCGAATCAGATAGAGAATGGGGAATGGATCGCCGACATTGTAATGTCCCTCGGGTTCGATGTGTGTTGTGATCGAGTGGACGAGATCTTCTTTCTTTTCATCGTCAGGTGGATTAAATGCATAGGTGATTCGGAACATCGGCATGCTGTGAGCAGCAAGACTTGCTCTTTTAAGATATTCATATTCTCGGATTTGAATGTTTTCTAACGGACAAAATAGATAGGGATTGCCCTTTAAATCTTCGATCTTATTGATTCGATATGTTATCGTATATGGTGTATCGGTGGGATTAGGCTCTTTTTGGCGGTACGACATAACGGTATCGATTTCACTCTGATTCAGTGCGCGATAATACTTTTCTTTTTTTATGCCATTTTCGACGAATTCCCTGGGGTGAGGAATATATTCTATGTCGACTATTGTTGCGATACATTTGCGTCCATTTGCAAAAAGGCGGTTCTTAATTTCTTGATATTTTTCATGTTTTTGAAGGGCATTCTGTTTTTCTTCTGCAGATTCGTTCAAAAATATTTTTTTCAAATTGGATAACTTAAGAATAATGATAATCATGATGACAGGAACAATGACCATCCCCATAAGAATCCAAAATGCTTCAGGCAAGAATACATAAAAACCAATCGAAAATGTTAACATAATCACCGCAATATAAACACCTGGTAATCCAAGTGCCCACATATTGCTTTCCACATC
>JAGACY010000010.1 GCA_017613855.1 Pseudomonadota bacterium | reverse complement strand
GTACATTATCACCAATCGTAATCGCTGCACTGTCGAGCATGACGCAGTTATAGTTGATAAAAACATTTTCACCCAAATGAATCCCCGTGCCATGATCGCAGTGAAAGGGTGGAACGATCAAGGATGTGTCTGGTATTCCGGGGATCAGCAAGGAGATGATTTCGCGATAATCCTCGTCATATTCGGTCATCAGCATTAATCGGCTGCAAAGACGTTTGGCTCGTTCAAGGCTATCGCCTATTTCCGGGTCATCATAGCGGTACATCGCGCCGCTTCGCATTTTCTCAAATTCCATCGCCACTCGCTTGCCTATACAGATTTAAGCAGTTTTGCATTCCGACCGGACCATCTCTGATGCATGTCCAACAATGTACAAACTGTAAATATCTTTATTTCATAAATACTTTCCCTTCACACCATGCTTTTCCGACCTTTTCGCCAAGTTTATAATAGCTGTTGCTGAAAGATTCGTAGAAAATCATTCCGATCTTTCCTGTATCAATCTTACCGTTTTCGCCCAAAACAGATTCGTCTGCTGCCATATTGACGACTCTGGCATGTACGGTTGTGAAGCGCTCTGTCTCAATAAACTCGATAAGCTCACATTCGATAACCACAGGACTGCCCACGATGATAGGCGCATCCACATATTTGCTCTTTACGGCCTTCAAACCCGACCTTTCAAACTTGTCCGGAACCTGATAGCCAGAAACTGTACCGAAATAGTCAATCTCCTTCATTAAAGCCTCATTGGCAAGCGTAAGGGTAAATGCCTTTCTCTTTTCGATGTTCGCGTGAGTCTTCTTTGGCTTGCCAATACAGCACACCAGATTTCCGGCATTGGTTCTGGCTACCTCATGCAGGTTCATCACGTTGACTGTACCATCATCATTGTATGTGGCCGCCATCAATACCGGGGATGCATACCCATAAGAAAAAGCATTTGCGCCTAAGTCTTTCATCATGTCTTCCTCCGTAATGATTTATCTCATCTCGTCAAATTCCGCCACAAATCAGCAGAACGATTTCCAATTATATCACACCACCATGCATTTTTTATCGATTTTTGTCGCTCGGCTATTGGCCTTCGGCCAATACGCATCGCCATTCGGGCTATGCGTCTAATCGCGCCGTGCGGTCCACACGGCGCGATTAGGCGCATACGCCCTCTGCGCTCGCCTGTTTCGCTGCGCTCAATACGCCTCGCGAACTATATTATGCGCCCTCACGCGCCCCGACGTGCCGCAATGTCACACCGTAGGGGCCGCCCTGTGTGGCGGCCCGAAGGTGCAACCGCTCGCACCTCGCCGTGGCGCAACACCAACGCCCGGCCATTGTCCATCCCGGAGGCTTTAAATACGCGTGTTTATGCCATTTTACACCAACCAATCGGAAGTTAGTCAAAAATGCGACTAACTTCCGATTAAATATTGATCGATGACCAAACACAGGGTATCATCAACCGGAAGTTGGTCGAATTGACGACTAACTTCCGATTGGAGAGCGTATGCTGATCGAACGAGCCCAGTATTTAAATGCATTGATAAAGAAGCAATGGAACGGTCGGATTAAAATCGTTACTGGCATTCGGCGTTGCGGCAAAAGCACACTTTTGCTGGAATTATTTCGAAATCATTTAATCGACACAGGTGTTCCTGCAGATCATATTATCTCACTTGAGCTGGATTCCGATATTTATCAGGATTATCGCGATCCCAGGCAACTGTCGGCATATATCCATCAGCATACGACAGATAATCAAAACCGGTATTATGTTCTGTTGGATGAGATTCAATATGCCATATCCAGGGATGAACTAAAGAACAAGGACAATCCACCAGCACTCTATAGCGTTTTGAATGGTTTGCTGCATCAGAAAAATATCGATGTCTATGTTACCGGAAGCAATTCAAAAATGTTATCCAAAGACATTACAACCGAATTCCGCGGCAGAGGCGATGTCGTACAAATAAATCCTTTCTCATTTCACGAATACTATCACGCATCACACCTCGATAAATACGATGCGTACAACGAATATGCCATGTTTGGCGGCATGCCATATCTTCTGCATCTAGACTCTGACAATGAAAAATTTGATTATCTGGTGCAGCTGTTTGATGAAATATACTTTAAAGACATTGAAGAAAGATATGATATCGCATTGCCAGGTATTTTCAGAGAACTCACGTTTGCATTGTGTTCTTCTGTCGGTTCGCTTACCAATGCCAGTAAAATTGCCAGAACGCTCAAAACCACTAAAAATATGGATGTGAATTCCGAAACAATAAGTAAATATCTCAATTATCTGACGGAGAGTTTTCTATTCCGTGAAGCGGTCAGATATGACATCAAAGGTAAGAAATATTTTGAATACCCGTCGAAGTATTATTGTACAGACGTCGGACTGAGAAACTGCTGGCTAGGACTCAGGCAGCAGGAAGAAACCCATATTATGGAAAATATCATTTACAATGAACTCGTGTGCCGTGGTTTTCTCGTAGACGTTGGCGTTGTGCCTCTAACAGAAAAAGATGAAGCCGGAAAACGGGTGCAAAAAAACTGTGAAATTGACTTTATCGCCAGAAGAGGAGAGCAAAAATATTATATACAATCCGCACTGTCGATGGATGATCCTCAAAAAGAAAAGACCGAATTGCGCCCGCTTCTAAAAACAAACGATTCCTTCCAAAAATTAGTCATTTCCAAAACCTACGGCAAACGCTGGACGGATGATAACGGCATCCTACATATAAATTTATTGGATTTTCTCCTGGATGACAATATTTTATGAGGGCAGCCTATGCCTGCGGCAATACGGCACGTGGCATATATACAACTATCCCAGAATAATCCATCTACTCCGTAAACAGCCGGATGCTGCTAAACATTTTGTGCAGCTTATGTTCATCAAAAGGCAGATATTCTGCAACCGTAAAGCCAACAACATCGGATTGTTCCGTAATAAGCTGCAGAATTTCAGTCAGGGTATCTATCTTCATTTTACCACCGCCCGAACCATCCCCGACAAGCTCCGGATTGGCAAAATAGGTAGAGTGAAAATGATGTTCGTCCAAAACATCAACATCGAAATGAATCAAAACATGGTCAAATCTATGGATAAAAGCACGGATTTCATTGTTGGAAACGAATGCTTTATCCTGGATTTTATAATTAACCCCCATTTCTGAAAGATACTTTGCCTGATAATCATGGATAGGCTGAAGTCCAATGTATAAAATATCATTTGCTTTGAATGTATCATTCTTCATACAGGACACAAGCTGTGATGCCCCATGCCCCAACAAAGACCCAAGCACCATCGCATGAGCATTGGGATAGTCATCATTCACGGTTGAAACATCCGGATGGGCATCTATCCATACGATACCAACATTTTGATAAATGCCATGTAAATAGTCAAATGGTGCCAACGAAACCAGACAATTGCCGCCAATTGTAATAATTCGATCCGGCATTTCTTCTGCAAGCTTATTCTGGGCATCGGATATTCCAGACAGAACCTCATCTTCAGCATAAATTCCATGCGTAATCGATTTAATCTGATGGTCTGGTGCTTTGATATTCACTTTAACTATCTTTTGATTCTCATTCTCAGGCAATAGATACTGCATGAGATGCGCACCAAAATAATAAGTATCGAGACCACCGCTGACATGATCCGGATAAAGCAGACGAATGGTTTTCATAAACGGCCTCCTATGTGACAACGCCTATGCCTCTATTACGTACCTCGCAATGCGGATAGGGCGAATCCTGTATTCTTAATTATATCTGAATACCACGCGACAACGCCGCCCGCGTATTGCGCATCGCGCAATAGCGAGGCGGCCCAAAGGCCGTATCGCCCTCAAGGCGATAGGCCAGCAGGCGAGGCGTATCGAAGATAGCCGCGCCCATCATCCATTACTTCGCCAGTTTCTCAGCAATTTCGCCAATCTGTTTCACGGCATCGGTATCTTTGATGGCACCAGGATCATTCAAATTGCCGAAGAAATGCTCTTCGTAGCTCCACCCCAGATAATTGGCACTACCTTTCATCGCATCGGTAATACCTTTGCAAACGCCGTGTTCCACCAAATCACCGCATGTGGCAATGGCCACACAGTGTTTGCCTTTCAAATCCTTGCCGCCAATCATAAAGGCATAGAAGTGGTCGATGACTGATTTAATCTGGCCGGGAACGCCAAACCAGTAAACCGGCATCGTAAACACGACGACATCGGACGCCAGAATTGCCTCAGCGACATCATCAAAAGCATGCTCAAACGCGCATGCATGGCCATTCTTGTAGCATCCGTTACAAGCGCGGCAGCCGATAATGTTCAATTTGCAGGCATCAAACCGCTTCACCTCTGCACCGGCTTTCTCCGCGCTCTGAATGAAAGCCTCGGCAAGCGCGTTGCTGTTGCCATTTTTCCTCGGACTGCCAGTAATCACAGTAATTTTCTTCATCCTTCCTTCTCCCTTGAATGCTCCCAATGAGCTACTTTAATCGCAGAAAATTGCTCCTCCGCATGCGCATGCTATCATAATTCCCATGATTTCTGTGTTGATTTTTTTCGCTCGGCTATGCGCGCCGCGCATACGCCTCGCCTATCGCTTGCAGCAATACGTCGCGCCCATCGATTCGTTTGCGTGCTCCCACCGGTGAGTGAAATAATGCACAATTTTTGAAATTTGTTTATAGAAATAATGCACAATTTTAACGATTCACTTATCGAAATAATGCACGATTTTTGAAATTTGCTTGTTGAAATAATGCACAATTTTGCTTAAAACGTGTCCGAACAGGCGCTGTTCATGCGCTATTGGCAGGAGAAAT
>JAGACY010000461.1 GCA_017613855.1 Pseudomonadota bacterium | reverse complement strand
CTAAGCAATGAAAAGACGAAACCAGAAGAACAAGTTACATCCACGTTGGTTTAAAAGAGCCCAAAAAAAAGCCCCACCGAATGTGAGGCTTTTTTGTAAGATGACGTAAACCCGAATTAGCGCTGTGTAATTCTGAGTTCGACGCGGCGGTTGTTGGCACGTCCTTCGGGCGTATCGTTGGTATCGATGGGCTTGTCGGGACCAAAACCGGCGAATTGGAGACGATCCTTGGCAATACCGCGTTTGATAAGCTCTTTCATGACGCTTTCAGCACGGCCCTTCGAGAGCTTGACGTTGCTCTTGTACTTACCGGTGCTATCCGTATGTCCTTCGATGGAGATATGGATGGTCGGGTTCTCTTTGAGCACTTGTGCGATTTCTTCGAGAAGAGGTTCGGACTTGGCAAGAACTTTGGTCTTATTGGTAGCAAAGAAGAACTGTTCTTTGAGTTCGATCTGAGTGTCTGTAACGACGATGTACTTGCGGGGAGGCGGACAACCGTTTTCTTCGACAGTTCCTTTTTCGAACGGGCATTTATCGGAGCCAGTGCAGTTTGTAAACGAACTGTGAAGATTGTTCTCGGCAACCCAGGGATCGCAGACGGTATCGTTATCGTTGTCGGGATTGGGGCAACCCTGGAAGTCTTTAAGACCGCGGATTTCTTCGCAAAGATCGGTGCCTTTGCAGGTGCTTTCGAATTTCGATTCGAGCTTGACTTTGGCAACCCATTTGTCGCAGACGCCATCGCCATCGCGGTCGGGATTGCTGCAGCCTGCATAAGCAAGATCGCCTTTGTCATTGGGGCATGCATCCGAGCCTTTGCAGTTGGGGAAGTCGCTGGTCATACCTTTTTCGGCGACCCAGGGATCGCAGACACCGTCTTTATCGGTATCGGGATCGGGGCAGCCTTCGAATTCGCGTTTACCCGGTGTATCCGGACATTTGTCCTGCGAATCCATGATGCCGTCCTTGTCGCGATCCTGAAGGGCTGCATCAAGACACAAAGGATTGTTGCTCTTTTGGTCAGCAGCTTTGATCATCTCGTCGGCATACGTAATATGATCTTCACCGCGGCGACCGTTGCCATTGCTCAGTTCCATGCGGCCAAATTCCTCATGGGCACTTGCCATTGCCAACTCTTTTGGTGCACAACGATAGGCGCGATCATGAATTTCATCTGCCTGTTCGTGAATCTGTTTCTGCATTGCCGAAAGCTTTGAACCATCGGCACATCCCATTGCCATCAATGCAGCCGATGCCAAAGCAACCATTACCACGCTGCGGCCATTAAATCTGATGTGTTTCATATGTGATTTCTCTCTTAATGAACGGCAAGTAAATCGGGTGGACTAATTACTGACCTAAAAGCGGCGATTTCCAGGGGCTGGTTTGAGCTTTTTCTGTGGCGGCTTTAGCCATCTCAAAAGCTTTCTGTGCATAGTCTGCACTGTAACCAAACTGAGAATATCCCCAGAGTTCATCGGCTTTACGGAGGTATTCCTGAGCCATGTAATATTCGTAAGGCGCTTTCGTCGAAGCATTCACTGCGTCTGCTTTCTTGATTGCATCCTTGGCGTTTTCAATGTTGCTCGTTGACATGATCGGTCCACAGCCGCTCATTAATACCAGTGTTATCATTGTGAGTAACGCAGATACGCGTCGTTTTATCATCATTGACAGCTCCATTGTTGTACAAGGTTTCGGCGTATCGGACGCCCAAAAACGACCCCTAAATATCAAACTGCACAACCAATGTCAAATTGCGCATCATATCCACATTCATTTTTATTCGCCCATCCTTTCTGCTTCAGGTCGATTCTAGGCCGCAACTGCGGGGATTTCTCTGCATGTATGGTTTGCAGTTCATGATGCCAGCTTCGAGGATCACGTTCGGATAAATTTGGATATGGAATCGGGAAAGATAAATTGAAAAAGATAAATTGAATTGGGAAGCGCTTCGGGCTATCGAGGCTTTGCCTCGATACGCCCTTCGCATGCGGCTATTGCGGGAACCGCAATACGCCGCATCTTTATTCCTCCGGCTTACCCATGTCTGTCGCCTGAACAAAGGTCATCAGACGCCGGGATGCTATCTCTTCGGGCGTTCCTGCCGGAACCCACGTTACGACAGTTGTCGCCCGAAAAAAGTCTCTGCGCAGCATAAAACAACCATAATAGTCGAACTTCTGCTCCCCAAAGGTTGCTTCAAGTTTATAACCGGCTTCGCCTGCGCAAAAACTCGCTTGCTTTATCCCGTCTGGCTCTCCGTTGCTCTTGCCGCCCCAGCCAACAACGAGCGCTTCTGTATAGATCTTGGCCAAAGTTGACGTACTCTGACCCTCGAGGCCCGTTATAATGCCTTCCGTAACCATGGCCGAAACGACGACTTCCTCTTCACCTTTGGCATAAATCCAGGCTCTCGATGGCACTGAACCTGAAAATGTCTGCATCTCACGCATGGTCCAGTGAGGCGGGGTTGTGATATTGACACTGGCATAATGCTCCTGGGCATTGGCCAATCCACATATCCCCATTAAAATTATAAAAATAATGAAGTATCCGATTGGGGCGATTCGCATGTCAATTCCTTCGGGGAATGGTCTTCTCTGGCAGAGCCGTTCTATGGAACGGCTCTGCAGAATTGCTGTCCCCAATTACATCATTATTTATTGAAAAAAAATGGAAAATAACATTTCCATGGCGTATGTAGGCGTCTGCATTGCCCTGGCTGAGAAGTGCCATTGCACATCCCGGTCATTCATTGCATTACCATAATACATAAGGATGATTTCATGCTCGAACCGTTAAAAAAATCGAATGTTGCCGGTCCTAAAGGCCCTGTTTTTATGATCGTTCTCGATGGCGTCGGCGAAGGCCGCAAAGACGAAAGTGATGCCGTCTTTATGGCACGTACACCCGTCTTTGACATGCTCGATAAGGTCGCTCAAAAGACCTTTTTGTTTGCCCATGGCACACACGTGGGGATGCCGAGCGATTCTGATATGGGCAACAGCGAAGTCGGCCATAATGCACTTGGGGCAGGCCGGGTCTTTGCGCAGGGAGCACGCCTCGTCGAAGAAGCTGTCTCTAGCGGCAGGCTTTACGAATCCGATACCTGGAAATGGCTCCTCGAAAAACCTGTCAATGACGGAAAAACACTCCATTTTATGGGGCTTTTAAGCGATGGTAATGTCCATTCCCACATTGACCATCTCCTCTCGATGATTCGCCATGCCGATGCTTCCGGCGTTCGTTCGCTCTGTGTGCATACCCTTTTGGATGGCCGTGATGTTGGTGCCACGACCGGCCTCATTTATATCGATCAACTCGAAGCAGCACTCGCCGAAATTAATGCCAAAGGAAACAGGGACTACAGGATCGCTTCCGGCGGCGGACGCATGATTACCACCATGGATCGTTATGAAGCCGATTGGCGCATCGTCGAACGCGGATGGCATGCCCATGTCCTTGGCGATGCTCGCGCATTTGCCAGCGCACGCGAAGCCATCGAGACTTTCCGTGCCGAAGAAGAAGGCATTTCCGATCAGAATCTGCCGCCCTTTGTCGTCGTTCGCAATGGCAAACCCGCCGGTACCATCGAGGATGGTGATTCCGTCATTATGTACAATTTCCGCGGTGATCGTGCCATCGAGATTTCTCGCGCCTTTGATTCCGACAGCTTCGATAAATTCGATCGCGTCCGCAGACCCGATGTTCGCTATGCCGGTATGATGGAATACGATGGCGATGCACATATTCCATCCCATTATCTCGTCGCTCCCCCCGCCATCGATCGTACGATGGGCGAGTATTGCTGCGCTACCGGTCTGCGCACACTCGCGGCTGCCGAAACACAAAAATTCGGCCATGTTACCTATTTCTGGAATGGCAATCGTTCCGGTTACTTTGATGAAAAATTGGAAAAATACATCGAAGTGGAAAGCGATCGCGTCGATTTCTCACAGCGTCCCTGGATGAAATGCGCCGAAGTCACCGATGCTGTCATTGCTGAACTGGATGCCCATCATTATGATATCGTTCGCATCAACTATGCCAATGGGGATATGGTTGGTCATACGGGCAATCTCGAGGCGACGATCATTGCCGTCGAAGCTGTCAACCTGGCTCTCGGTCGCCTGCTCGAAAAGGTCAAAGCAATGGGCGGTGTGGCTATCATTACAGCCGATCACGGCAATGCTGACGAGATGTATCAATACAATAAGAAGAAAGGCGATTTCGTACGCGATGCCGAAGGCAATCCTGTTCCATTGACGAGTCATACACTCAATCGTGTGCCTTGCTGGTTGTACGATCCCTGCAATCAGATGAACTGGAAGATCGATGATTCGGTTTCTCCAAAACGCCTGTCCAATCTCGCTGCTACAGCTATGAAATTGATGGGATATGAACCACCGGCAGACTACGATCCCGCTATTATTTGTTAATGCGTAATGCGTAATGCGTAATTGTCCTGCATATTTATAGGTAAATTAAACGATCCTTTAATTCTGCAAAATCAATTGCCCATTACGCATTAAAAGACAATTCCCCCAGGAAACCGCTTGTTTCTTTGGTTTTGTAAATAATTGCGAATTGCGCATTGCGCATTGCGCATTTGGGATATTTTTTACCATTAGCTTTAGAGTCGCCCCTTAGTTTTGTCATTCAATTGCGCATTGCGCATTGCGAATTAGAAAACAATTCCGCATTCCGCATTCCGCATTGAAAAAATACCCCCATTCATTGAACATGGAATAAATTTCGTGTATATGCACAATCGCAATACTCGATGCCCGTTTGTGGTGGTCGTTAGTTTGACTCTTTTTGGGCTTGAATGCTCATAAATACTCATTATCCGGAGGTTTGTATGAAAAAACGTGGTTCGTTGGTTTTTGCCCTTTGTGCAATGGTTGGTGCTGTAACTATCGCCTGTAGTGATGATAGCGGCAACAGTGCGCAAAAACCTGCATCCAAATTGACGGTTGAACCGACAAGCATGTTGCTGAATCAGGGCGATTCTGGCGATATTAAAGTAAACTATGGCCCGAAAATGGATTTGGTTATCACTTCTGCAACACCAGACTGTGTTAAGGTGAATAACGATCTCAAAGCTGAAGCAACGACAAATAATGAAGGGACAGTCACTGTTGTGGCAACAGCCGTTGGTCAGGATTGTAAGTCGCTCATTACTGTTGCTGACAAAGAAGATGTCAATGTCTATCAAAATGTGAATGTTGAAGTTCAGGCTGCCGGCGCCGAAAAGCCCGTTCTGAGTGTGAACCCCACCTCGCTGCAGCTTACCCCTGGTGGTTCGGATACCGCAGTGGCGAACTATAAATTAGAACAGAGCAATACCCCAATTGCAAAGAAATTCCTTACGCTTGAAAGCACCAATCCTGCCTGTGCCAATCCTGCTGCCGCAAGTGTCGAAACCGATGACAACGGCAATGCAAACATCAAGGTCATTGCAAGTGAAGCTGGGTCGTGCAGTGCTACAATTAATGTTATACCTGAAAAAGGTACTTCCGTGACGATTGACGTCAGAGTCTCCGATGCTGATCCAGGTCCGGGGCCCGTTGTCAACGGTGGAAGCCTCTCGTTCGATCCATCCTCATTGTCCATTTCCTTTACCGAGAAAACCGGAAATATCGTATTAAATTACAAAGATGGCGATGGTGCTGGTGTCGCAAATGCCAACGTGACATTCGAGTATGATGAAACCTGCGTCGTAAGCGATAAACTCAAGAAAGCCAAAACTGATGGCAATGGCCAAATCGCAATCGTTTTAACCGCTCAAAAAGATGATTGCAGCACGACATTGACCGCCAAATCGGGTGAATTGACCGCATCCGCTGATATTGCTGTCACGGCAAAATCTCAGTTCGATTTTACACTTGAAACTGCCATTGATGAATCCAAATATGACAAAATCGGTTATCTGGCCGTTGGTACGAGTGATCAGACCTGTGCTGCTCTGACAGATGCCGGTTTACAGGCTGCCGTTGAGGCTGCCGTCGATGAACAGGCTGAGCTCAATGGAACATCCCCCATTCTCAGTACATATAAAATGACTGAGGTGAGTGTGCAGCAAAAATCAGTTCTTGCCCTCGGCAAAGCCTCTAGTGCTGCTAAAGATACCTATGCGTATGGCTGCAAAGATATCAGTGCGGCTGATGACGGCAAGACCGTTCACCTCGATTTGATCGCCATTCCAACACAGATTCCGGGCGAATATGATATCGTTACGAATTTCGATATCTCAAGTGCATTTACAAAAGATGCCCATGAAAATCTGGTCTATGTCGAAGAAATGAATGGCGGCGACTGGATTAAGTTTGTCGTCAATCTCTTTGAAAAACCAATCGATACCCTCATCGATTTCATCTGGGTCAATTCGATTTCACGTTTGGCGATGATCAAAGACAGCGATGGCAATCAGGCGCTGCCGTCATGGTTGCTCAATATCGTCGCGGGTGAAACGGGCAAAAACCTTGTCATTGATACAATCCGCCCGATGTTAAAAAGCTACCTTGAACAATATGGTTGGTATACGATTATCACGACAATTTCACCGGATATTAAAGATCTCGTCACCAATATGCAGTTGAGCGGTCTCATGACGATCACAAAGACGGATGAGACTGGACTGAAAGTGACTGACGCAGAACAGTTATATTCACTTCTGCAGTATCAGTGGTCTTTGAAATCTGTCAATGTTACCTGCGATGACAAGGCATATCATAAAGATAAAACTTGCCGCGTTAATATGAAATTGAAAGACAACAAGTATCTGGATGCAACAATTTCCGGAAAATGGACTGGCGCGATTGCCTATGATAATATTAATGGCGATCTCTTGACCATTGATAAACATGATTTGGCCTTCAAATGGGCCACAATCCTGTATGCTGCTGTCTTTGGTGAAATCCTTCCGACCGCATTGGATTACAAACAAAGTGATTCCATTAAGAAAGGATTATATATTAAAGGCTTCCTCGAAAAAGTTCTCTTCGATACTATCGTAAAAGTCTATAATGATGGCCGAAGCGAATATAACGCGAAGCATTCCTGCACCTGTGATTCCGATGGTTTGTGCAAATCAAGCACGGATGAAGCTTGCCACTCTGAACTTAAACAGACGGCATCCTGCGAAAGATTCATTGAAGCTCTTGTTTACATGATTTATGGCAAAGCTTCTCAGTATGCCAGCGTGATCGGCACAGTCGCCAAACTTGCCTGCAGCGATCAGGGCATCGGACAGATCGAAAAATTAGTCGCTAACTCGCTGGATAAAGTCCAGGCCGGTACCTTCAAGATTAAATCGAAAGATGCCTGCACGCTCTATGATGAGGGCAGAGTTGAATATCAGCACTTAGGTGCAATGGATGAATTGGTCCACTCCGCCTATGATGTATTCAAAGCCGGCAGCAAGGTTGAAAGTAAGAGATGTACATGGGAATTCGCATTGACCGATGAGTATACACTTTACGGTTTGTTCCATGCTTATCGCAGTGAATAATCTTACTGCTTCCTGATCATAAGCGCCCCTTTGGGGGCGCTTTTTTATTGCCCGGTGTTGTGCCTTGGGGTATGCAAAACGACGGTTGTGTTGTTCAACATGATCTTGGTGTGTAAAAATGAGATAAACTTTCTTGATGGCTTTTCTTTTGGAAGGGGGAAAGGAGGAAACCTTTTCTTTTGGTACAAAAGAAAAGGTTTCCCTCTTAAAAAATAAAAAAATGCAAAAAATGACAGAAAAAGAAGTCTACAGCCGCAATGACATTCATATCTTTCATTATTCCATTAATGTTTCGGGTATGAAAGTCATCGAATTTGGTGCCATCTTTCTGCTGGTAATCGCGGTGCTCATTTATCCGTTTACACATTTCGATCCGCCGGCTTGGAAGCTTGTTCCGTTGATATTGGCCCCCATTGCCGTTGTGCTTTTTGCGGTGGCACAGCATTGGCGCAGGTTCGCAAAAAAAGCTTTCGTGGCTTATGATGATGAATTCCTGTTTGTAGGGAATAATCCCAATGCAGTCGACTGCATTCCCTGGTCAAAGCTGAACATTAAGAATAGTGGCCTGGCAGATCCGAATGCCGGTGCCAATATCCTGATGCAATTTGAAGACAGCAAAGTTCGCCTGCGGCTGTTTACGCCCCTCGTTTGCATTCCCGATTTTCAGACGGTGCTCTATACGATTTTGACGCACATCAACGAAAATGAAAAAGCCAATAAAAGCAAAGAAGCATGATGAATCCTCATGAATCTATCGAAGTATTGATGCGCAGCCAGGGATGGCAGGGATACATTCTGGGCTGTGATGAAGTGGGACGCGGGCCATTGGCTGGCCCCGCCACGGTGGCCTGTGTCGCTTTTCCAAGACATCTCGATGCCGAATTTGAACTGTTTTCGCGATTGGATGATTCCAAAAAATTATCTGCCAAAAAGCGCGAATCGCTTGTCGAGGAAATTCAGAACGCTGCGGCCGCGTATGCCGTCATCGATATCACCCCGCAGGAAATAGACGAACGCAACATCCTCCAGGCCTGCCTTTGGGGTATGGGCCGCGCAGTCGAGGATGTGGTTAAAAAACTCGGCGATGCAACAACCGGGAATACACATGTGATTGTGGATGGCAATAAACTCATACCGCATCTCGCGTGGCCCCAAACTGCCTATATCAAAGGTGATGGACGTTCCTGGTCGATCGCTGCTGCCTCGATTTTAGCTAAAGTTCACCGCGATAATCTGATGATTGCCTACGACAGTGAATATCCCGGTTATGGGTTTGCCCAAAATGTCGGTTATCCAACAGCTGCCCATCGCAAAGCATTGATCGAACTGGGACCGACACCGATTCATCGCAAATCTTTTAAATGTAAATGATGTTTTTGCTTCGCCTATTGCGTCCTTGGCCGCAATACGGCTCGCTATCGGGCTATGGCGCTGTCGCACCATACGCCCGATATTTTTTATAAAGGCAAGAAATCCCTTCGGCACAATAATCCGTTTTTGGCATGCTATGTGCATTTTGCTCGCATTCAGCCGACCCCTTCTGGTCGGCTGAACCGTTTTAACAATCTAAGGATTGGATTCACGGATAGAGGCAGACAGATGAAAACCACGCGACGACACATAGAAATTCTTATGGGATTGGCGATTGGTCTGCTTTCGGGATGCAGCAGTACATTGTATGTGACGAATTATCCGAGCTTCTTTAACAGCAACAGTACATACGGCTCTATTGCAGTTGCTGATGTTAAAAATAACGTCCAGCATGAACGCTACACGCGTCAGCTCAATGCGGATGTCGTCAATGGATTGAAAGATAACGGTTACTATGCTGTTGCAGATTATACGCATGAAAATCTCACCGACAGTGAGTTAATTTCACATCTGCGTGAAAATGAAGTTGCAGATTTGGCCGTATTTTCTACCGTAACGGATTATGGAGAAAATTACGATCATCACATCGAGACGGAAACAAAAGAAGAAGTTTATTATGCCGTCGATGAAGATGGCTATACACTTTACGATGATAATGGCGATCCAATCGTCGATCATGTCGAGCAATACGAAGTCGAATATACAGTCTTTGAAAGAACTTCGTACGCAGATATGTCTGTCATTGTCGTCGACGTCAACTCGGGGGATGCCGTCTATAACTCAATCCGGGAAGGCTCATGCTACGAAGAAGCCTACGATCCTGACAATTTCTCATCGACGAATCATGGACGTTGGTGCGCTTTGGATAAAGCTGTTGCCAGCGAAGTTTATCAAATCTGCCCCACCTTCGAAAGTGTCAGAGTAGATGATGATAATGTTTTGCGCATCTATCGAAATAATGGAAAAAAAGGCTGGGAGCAGAGTGTCAAATTCGACATCAATGACAAAATGAAACTGGTCTTTTGGTTCCCCAATAAAGCCTATTACAATACATTCACATTTGATATCGTCTATGGCAGTGAGGATACCGTACTCGTATCTGACAGTATCTATTGGGAAGGAAATGAAAAAAACTTTGAATATGATATGACATCGCTCGTCGGTGCAGCCAATGGCGAGCGTAAATTTAAAATTCGTCTGTGGAACGGAAAGCGTGTCGCCTTTGATAAAAAAATTAAGGTGAAATAATTGGCGATTGCTTTTTCGATATCTTCCAAAAAGATATTTCACATGGGGTGACAGTGGGGTGCCCCACTGTCAGCAAACCAACTGTCAATTTATTTGCTCTTATTGAAACGTTCCCAGTTCTCTTCGTAGATCTTGTCGGTTTCTTCCCCAAGGTATTGGTAAACATCGCAATTCTTGATCTGGTCATCATCGGGGAAAAGCACCTTGTTGAGCTGTATTTCTTTATCGACGAGCGCATAAGCACCTTTGTTGGGCGTCGGGTAGGTGATAAAGCGGAAATTCTTAACCGCAATATCGGGGCGGTTCATAAAGTCGATCCATTTCTCGGCATTCTCTTTATTTTGGGCATTCTTGGGAATGACCCATGAATCGATCCAAATATTGGAGCCTTCTTCGGGAATTATATATTCGAGATGGAAATCATACATCTTCGATTTGAGTGCATTCTTGATATATAGATACTCACCGGAATATATCATCCCAATGGCTGCTTTCTTTTGGAGCATCATATCGCGGACTTCATCGACGGCATAGGCTTTGACGAGTGGAATTTGTTCGATGAGCTTGTCTGTGGCTGCTTTGATTTCATCCGGATTTTTGGTGTTCATCGAATATCCGAGTGTTTTAAGGGCCGCCATATCTGCATCGCGCATGCTGTCCTGCATGAGAATTTCGCCTTTGTAAACGGGATTCCAAAGGTCTGCCCATTTGGTGGGTTTCGGGAGATTCTTTTCTTTGAGCATATCTTCATTGTAGATTATGCCAACTGTACCGACAAAATGGGGAATGGCGTATTTATTGCCGGGATCAAAACCCTCTGATTTTTCCAAATATTTGGGATCAATATGGCGCATATTGGGGATTTTGCTTTTATCGATCTCGGAAAGCATGCCGTTTTGGGACATTTTCTGAATGACATAATCGGAGGGACAAATCACGTCATACTGAATGTCGCCTTTCTGGATGTTCTCAAGCATCTCTTCGTTGGTGTCGTATGTATTGTAGATGACTTCTATTTTATATTCATCTTCGAATTGTTTGATGACATCTTTATCAACATAGTTATCATAGTTATATACATAGACTTTACTGTCATATTTGAATTTTTTTATGAGATTGCATCCGGAAAGTGACACTAAAATCAATGCACAGATAAATGAACTCAGAATGATTTTAACTGCGAATTGTTTTTTCATTTCTTCTCCTTGTGAGAATTATGTATGGCGTCAATAATTTAATTGGTGTGCCTCAATTATGAGGCAAGCAGGCCAATTTTAAGGTGAAGTGCTGTGCATGTCAAAAAAAAATGCATTGCGTATGGCCTTCAGGCCATAGCAATGCACAGCGTGCGTATGCGCCGAAAGGCGCATAGCAGGCGTTCCGGACGATAAAAAATTACTTGTGCGCTTTGACTTTAATCCAGAGCTCGGAAATCATCTTGCGGATGACGTCGTTATCATGGAAAATTTCATCCTTGGCGTATCCGGTGCGAGGTTTGTAAGCGGCATTCTTTTCGAATTCACCGCCGGCCTTGGTTATTTCGGCGTAGGCTTTGGCGTTGGGGGAGGTGTAACCGACAGCCTCTGTATTGCTGAGTGCGGGTTCGTAGCTAATGACGTAATTGATGAATTCGTT
>JAGACY010000460.1 GCA_017613855.1 Pseudomonadota bacterium | reverse complement strand
TCTTCGTCTTTTTTGGGTGCGAGCGGGAAGCCCCATTCGAAACGCAGCAATCCCATCGGGGACATCCAGCGGAAACCGAAGCCCATGGCCGACCGCATGACCGAATCGTACTCTTCCTCGCTATCGGCGAACCAGTCAATTTTGAGCGAGAGTGACTGATCTTCGTTGTAGGCATTGCCCATGTCGAAGAAAACGACGCCGGAGATGTTCATCGACTTGATGATGGGAATTTCAAGTTCGGCATTAAAGACGATTTCCTTGTCACCGCCGATTTGGAAGCTGGAGAGCGTCGAAGTCGGATCGACGACGTTGGTCGTGAATGAACGCGACGGGCCAAGGCTTGAGCGGTCGAAACCGCGAACGGAATTGGGACCGCCTACGAAGAAGCGTTCAAAGATGGGCACTTCTTTTTTGGGTGCGTTCCAATTGGCGATATAACCGATTTCGAGATTAGCCTTGAGGATGATATCCCAAAAGATGGGATAATAACCGCGGGCACGGCCCATAAAGCGGATGAACTCGTTTTCGCTGCCAAGATATTCGTCGGCGACATCGACCGAGCCCTGCAGCATGTAGCCTTTGGTGGGGAGCAGTCGGTTGTTGCGTCGATCCCAGGTAAGCGAGGCATTGACGGAGCTCGTCAAACCGCCATTGAGAATGGAACCGAGGTTACGCTGTTTGCTTGCAAAAGATCCCGTGCTGACTTCGACATTTTCGAGGGTATAGGTCAAATCGAGTGTGAGATCGCGCGTCAACGGGTAACCGAAACCGATGTTGCCGCCGTAGGATTTGCGGGTAAAGTCGGTATAGACATATTCATAATTGAATAGCGAGAATCGGAAACGCCATTTCGAATCGAGGAAATAGGGATCGAAGAACTGGAAGTTAAAGAGCTGTCGCAGTTTGGAGATCGTGCCTTGTGCCGCGAGGTAGTGACCGCGTCCGAGGAAATTATCATACGAAACCTGAAGCGTTCCGATGAAAGACTCGGAGGAACTGAAGCCTGCACCGATTTGGAACTGACCAGTCGAACGCTCAGTCACATCGACGAGCACATCGATCATATTGGGTGTTTTCGAAGACTGAGTCGTCACCGACACTTTCTCGAAATACCCGGTTCTCTGAATCAGAGACTCGCTCGCGTGAATTTTAGACCCGTGGTAGAGCTCGCCTTCGTTGACAAGGATTTCGCGACGAATGACTTTATCTTCGGTTTTGGAGTTCCCGGAAATGAGGATTTTGCCGATATGAACGGGTTCATTCGGGGTAATATCGTAGGCAATATCGATGGTATTGGGGTCATTGCCGGGACGACGGCGTGGTTCAACCTGTACATAGGCATAACCGCGATCCCCGAAATAATCCTGGATTTTTTTGACATCATCGAAGAGCTGTGAAAGCTTAAATCCTTGTCCGGATTCGATGGTAACGAGTTTTTGCAGTTCTTCATCGTTGCCAAGCGTTTCGCCGACGATATCGACAGCCCCGATGGTCGTGTATTTACCTTCCTCGACGGTAAAGGTAATGTACATGGAGCTGCGGTCTTCGGAAAGCTGAACCTGGCTGTCAATGACGTGCGCATCGGGATAGCCATTTTCGGAGTACCAAGCCGCAATGCGCTGCAGATCGCGTTTGAACTCTTCTTCCTTATACTCGCCGGCGCCCTGTAGTTTGCCAAGCAGAGAGGATTCGCGGGTAAAGATGTGTCCTTTGATATCGTCATCGGTGAGGGCTTCATTCCCGAGGATTGTGATGCGTTTTATCTTGACTTTGTTGTACTCGCGAATGTGGAAAACGACAGTTTTATCGCCATCATCGCGATCTTTGATTTCGGCATTGACCTCGGCGAGGAAGAAGCCTTCTTCGACGTAGTGGGCGCGGATTTTCTCGACATTTTCGTTAATTTTGTCTTTATCGAGCGGACTGGCTACGCGAAGATCGATCTTTTCGTGCAAATCATCCGATTTGACTTCATCATTGCCATCGAAAAGGATTTCGGCAATCGAGGGTTTTTCGACAAAGATATAAGTGAGTACATTCTTACCGTCGATGACATCAAGATCGACCTGGATGTCGTCATACAGCTTCATGCGATACAGGCGTTTGATATCCTCACTGACAACATCGAGAGACAGTTTGGTACCGGCACTTTGTTTTATATAATAGAGCAAATCTTCGTCAGCATTTCGGAGATTTCCCCTGAGCGCGATCTTATCGATAACGACATCGGTATTCTCAGGGAACAGCTTGGTCTCTGCGTATGCATCGCCGGCAGCAACAGAAAGAATTGCGGCAGCAAGGAGGAAGGCAGACAGCCAGTGAATGGAAAATCTCTTACGCATTCGCAGTATCCTTTCCATCAGAATGGCTTTCCTGATTGGGTGTGGCAGTAGAATCGGCAGATCCATCCGGCGTATCTTCTTCATCCTCAGATTTAACAGACTCGGCTTTTTTTTCATCATTTAAACCGAGAAGAGGAAGTTTTTCATCATTGGCTTCGACGAGCAAACCGTCCTGCATGATCAAGCGCCGATCCATACGGCGTGCAAGCACTTCATCGTGCGTGACAATGACAATTGTCAGACCGAGTACTTCATTGAGCTCAAGAAAAAGTTTATGAATTTCGATGCCCGTTTTTTGGTCGAGATTTCCCGTGGGTTCATCCGCAAGCAGGATGGCAGGCTGCATCATCAGCGCTCTCGCAAGAGCCACGCGCTGCTGTTCACCCCCCGAAAGTTCACCGGGCTTATGGGAACCGCGATCTCCCAATCCGACGCGTTCGAGCAATTCATCTGCACGCCTTTCGGCAATGACGCGTGATTCGCGATGAATCAAAGCGGGCATCATGACATTTTCGCGCGCCGTAAACTCGCTTAACAAGTGATGAAACTGAAACATCAGGCCGATATTTTCATTTCGAAAGCGCGACAGATGCATCGGAGAAAGGCTAAAAACATCGCGATCTCCAAAGAATATTTTTCCGCTTGTAGGGGTGTCGAGCGTCGCAAGCAGATGCATAAACGTCGATTTTCCGGCGCCGGATCGTCCTCGAATACTCACCATCGAAGCTGGCTCAAGCAATAGATCGATCCCTCTCAGGACTTTGAGTGTTTTTCCTTCATGAAAAAAATCTTTTGTCAGTCCTTCGATTCGAATTTCTGCGGCATTTACTATGGCTGCCAAATTAATGCTCCACTCAACAACGGCATCTACGTTCAACCGGGATGCCCACCCATTCAGCGTACACTATACGCTATTTTCTCTCTATATGATACAGCCCCAAATGGTCAAGTTACTCGCACCTTAAAGCGTCAACGGGATTGAGTTTTACTGCCATTCGACTTGGCAAAACGGTTGCCAGCAAACTAATGGCAATCGCAGACAGAAAAATAACAACAACATCAAGCCAATTTATATTCACCGGAATTTGCGCAACATAGTGGACATCTCCGGGCATTTGCAGCCCCAGTGACTGAATAATGAAACACAATCCGAGTCCAAGAACGAGCCCGATAAACGTCCCTAATCCGCCGATGACCGCGCCCTGTACGACGAAAATGCGCACGACACTGCGATCCGGTGTTCCCATTGCCTTAAAGATAGCAATTTCGCGGGCTTTTTCGATGACCATCATAATGAGCAGGCAAAGAATACTAAATGAGGCCACGAGAATAATCGAAGTCAGAATGACGAACATCGCCAATTTTTCGATCATAATGGCAGTGAACAAACTCGAGTTGAGCGTTCGCCAATCATCGATCTGAATATTCTCATATCCGGCAAGGCGTTCCCTAAGTTGATCGCGCACCTGAAGGCTGTCCTCGAGGCGATCGCATCGAACGTCAATGCCGCTGATCATATCGCCGATTCCCAGCAAAGCCTGTGCATCTGCCAGCGAGATGTATCCCATCTTGGCATCGAAATCGAACATCCCGCTATAGTAGGACCCCACGAGTTTAAAAGGCCTGCTCTTGGGCAGTCCGCCTGCGGGACCGACATCCCCCGATGGGCTCATGACACTGAGTTCAGCACCGGGATATAGCGTCAGATTATTCTTGAGTTCTCGTCCCAGAATAATGGCACCGACGCGTTTTACGCCGAGATCATCATCCGTAAGCCCGGCAATGGCCTTCATTTGCCGTGCCCGCGTTTTGGCCGGGAATAATTCTGCATTCGGGTAACGATCAAACGTCTGCATATCCAAATTGACAGGCATTTGACGGCTCGGTGCATCATCGACCCAATGATCTTCGCCAATCAGAGCGAGTAGTTCGGCATCTTCATCCAGGACATCGTCATCCGGAGCATCTTCGTCAGGGGGAGTGGTATCAAATACCGGGATTGGATCTTCAGCCATGTGAGCAGGAAGATCTTCGGCTACGACGGGTGGTGCGGCCTCGGGTGCAGGATTATCTGCTTTTTCCGGCAAAGGTTCGTCATCCGCAAGATCCGGCAGTTTCAGCATATCCGGCGATTCTATGGGATTTTCTGGCACCGGGGGCTGTTCAGATCCATTGGCGATCCAGGCACCATGTTTATTGCCGGCAAAAGCAATGGCAGCGCGTGCCCCTGCTTTTTCGAGCCGATCCGCGCGCTCCGGGGTCAATTCACCATCTTCGGTATCGCTGTGAATGCTGAGCGCACCACGCTGAATTACGGTTCCTGCCGTCGTAATAGAAGGCAATGCATTGGGATTCTCGAGATATTCGAGCTTCCCTTCTTCCATATATTCGCCCAATTTTGTCGTCGTCGTGATTTCCCGATAATCAATTCCCCGCAGGATTGCGGCCTGCAAATTCGTCGGGGAATTGAGCATGACCTCGGCTTCGACATAGATATTGGCACCGGCAACTTTCGGTGTTTCCAGAGCGATTTTGCGTATTTCATCGTATTGATCGATGTAGCCGTCTTTTGCACTAATCACGACATGCGCTTTTGAGCCGATGATCTTTTCACGAAAATCAGCTTCAAATCCGCCCATTACACTCAATACGACGATGAGTGCCATCACACCGACAGCAACGCCGCAAACACTGATGAGTGTAATCACACTGAGCATGTTTCGGTCACGCTTGGCCATGAGGTAGCGCAGACCAACAAAATCTTCAAAACGCATAGAGGTTCCAAAATGGATTGCCACCAATGGCAATACTGCGCGCTATTACTACGAAAATGCGCAATACGCAATGGTTGTAATCAACCGGGGCACTGCCCCGGACCTTACATCAACGAACGAGTTCGTAGTTAGTGTCTCCGACCAAAGTCCCAGAAAGACCTTTTCTTTCAATTTCTGCAACGATGTCGGAATAGGTCGCCCAGGAATTATCCATACCTACCGAAACGCTGATGAAATGCGAGGTGCTATTCTTATCTTTAACAGCAGGACCGTATTGTGCAATGGCAGCATCATAAGACTCAGCATTTTCAAAGAAGTACCATACTCTTGCTTTTGCCTTAATGGCATTGAGGGAACCATCTTCTTTGAATCCATCCAGCACATAATACTGGCTCTTGGCTTTGACCTCTTTGCTTCCAAAGCCTTTACCGGTGCCGGTGTACTTAATCACGATCTTGCCATTTTCGGTGGTTTTGCCAATTGCATCTTCTTCAGAAACTGCAGGATCTTTGTTCTCTGCTGCATCCTTCGCGTCGGCAGCACCAGCATCTTTGGCTGTATCTTTATTGTCTGCAGCGTCCTTCGCGTCGGCAGCACCAGCATCTTTGGCTGTATCTTTATTATCTGCTGCAGCCTGAGTTTGACTGTTCTCTGCAGCCGCAGTTTCTTTGGGTGCATCCTTTTTATCGCAGGAAGCAAAACCCAAGAGCATTGCTGTTGCCAGGATTAATAAGCATAATTTCTTCATCGCAGAATCCTCCATTCATTGATTGATAGCCTTCTATCTCATGTTTTTTCTTGTAAAGCTGATAAAACAGCCAACCATCACACGTAGTGTTTATACCAAACTCGTCAAATCCACAGCCTTTTTTTACCAACCCCAATTTTTTGCTCTGGACTAACGGCCTTCGTGTTTAGCATCCAAACCGCGCGTCGTCAGATGCGAACAAATTCGTTTATAAAGTTAATCCATGCACAACCTTTAAAATATCTGTTATGCAAAAAGCACTCGAAAGCATTTTTGGCCCGGAAATACTTGGGCTTGTCGGCTTTGCCGTCATGCTGCTCATATTTGTCCCCAAAGTTGTCCGGCATTATCGTGGCGTGCGTTCTCATAAAAAAGATCCTGCCAACAAGCGTACTCCTGTTTTGGGACTGCGTGCGATGACTGCCGACCCCACCGAAAGCGCAGCATCTATCGATGTTCATCCCGATCACGGCGAAGCACTCGCGTTTTTGCGCACCGATTACAAAGCCATTTTATTCGAATCTATTCTATGGATCGTACCGCTCATCGCCGTATTCATTGCCGTTCCTGCGGGGCAACGCAGCCTGCTCACGGTATTGCTTGTCCCGACGGGCATTTTCGCATTCATTGGCCTATACCACCTGATTCACCTTGGAGATCAAGTGATCTTTTACAGGACCGGTGCTATCCTGCGTCATAAACTGCACAAAACCATGCTCGACTACAATGCCATCTGCGAAATCACCGAACGCAAGCCGCTCTTTCCCTGGATGGCCCCGAGCTATATTCTGCATCTCGAAGATGACAACATTATTGATTTGGATGGCACGAACTATATCGATGGCCGAAAACAGTTAAAACGGCTTTTGCATTCGCTCGATGCCCGTGTCATCCGCAGTGCCGCAGACGAAACCAAACGCATGGGATGAAAAAAAAAAGCGCGTCGTATTGGCGCCAGGCCAATAGACGCGCAGGCCGATGCGTATTGGCCGCAAGGCCAATAGCAAGGCCAACAAAATCATCCGAATCAAAGCGCTTCGATTGTCATTTTATAGGAATAATCGGTATCTCCCAAATAATCCGAAACGGCAAATCCATAGGTGCATTCATCCACGCTGCAGTCGGCATATTTGCTGTCGATATAGCCATTGATTTGCTCATTGCGGTTGGGATTGAGCTTTTCGCCGCTCCATGACCAGTTTTCCGGAGTATCCGAATTATATAGCAGCGGAGACAGCACAGTGGAATGGCCCGAGTCAAACGAAAATTTTAACCCATCCGGACCAGCTTTGACCATGTAATAATGCACCTCGCCCATCCTGGTAAAACGATTCGACTCGGTGCGCTGCTTTCCGATGTTTCCCAAGTCCTTGATTTCAATTTCCGCATCGGAAATCTGAACAACATACCGATAATTGTCGCCGCCGTAGATGTCTGAATCCGAGCATTGATCCTTGCCAAACATCGATTCATTGTATGTTTCGAGCACCTGAAGGTAAAAAACGTCCTGCGGTGCCCGCAAAAAGAATCCGGCACGGCCATTTTGGGAATCATAAAACAGGAGCTGTTCTGCCTCTTTTTTTTGATTCGAACTATAGATATAGCCAATGGGAAGTATTTGGGATTTGCTGGCGGGGCTAATCAAAATGGAAAGCGGCGCGCCGGCAGTCGTGTGAATTTCAAGGATATCACTGTCGGCAGAGTATTTGCTGACGTTGAGCAACCTGCATTTTTTTTCGATGGTGCCAAGGTAGCCATCGTCATACCGGTTTTTGTCCGCAGCCGTATTGGCTGAGAATTTGCCAAGATAGACATCCTTTTCATTGGTTGGATTTTCGCACACACCACCTGGCAAACATTCCCCTGCATCGCGCGATAAATCACAATTCTGATAGCTGCCATAGCTGCAATAATCTTCGATCTTTGCATCGGTCTGATCCGCACATGAACTCAGAAAGCAGCAGCTCAACACAAGGAAAATCCATCGTTTCATTGCACAAACTCCCTAGAGCACATCCGGCACTTTAGACAGATTTGTCAGGCAGGATTGTTTGAGTTTTGCAACTTTTTCGATCATTCCCACAGCATCCTCGGGAATTGTATTCTGCAAAGATGTAATCGGCTCACAGGCACGGCCATCTTTCGCGCCATTCTTCGTTTTGGTGGCCGATTTTAAGATCTCTTTAAACTGCGTATTTTTTTCCGAGAGTGCCTGGAATTTTGACATATCCTCCGCATTCATATCTGCTTTATTGGCATCGATATAGGCCAATAAAGTATCCGCAGACTCGAGTTCGCCGGCATTGACCAGCGTAGTCGATTTTTCCATGGCAGACCCTAAAATTCCGTTCATCAGGACCTGTCTGGTCATTGCAGTACTGGCAGGAATTTTTTCGGGTTCCTTCGGAGGTTCGGGCACAGCCGCAGAGGGATTGGTTTCGGCTTCGCCGGTGTTTTCGACTTCATTCTCAGCAATGGCTTTTGAAGGCAGATCCGAAGGATTCTCTTTTACAGGATTGACCTCCTCATCCACAGGTGGTTTGAGCCATTCGGGCGCAGAAGTCTGACTGAGGTCAATAGTCCCATTTCTCGCAGCCAATATCAACGCTATTGCCGCAATGAGGAGACAGATCACCGCGACGAGCAGGATGGTACCTGTATGCCCAGAACGAGATTCTTCGCTCTCAACGGGCTCCATATCCGAAATACTGCCGATCACGAGGCCATCCCCTTCCTCCTCGCCATCGAGAGAAAACTCAGGCTCTCCTTCAGTTTCTTCAGAGACATCAATGCTCCCTAAAAGGTGCATACTTTCTTTGGGTTCATCCTCTTCAGAAACCTCATTTTCCTGGGATGATTCCTCGGTATTCTCATCTACCGGAGTATTTTCTGCCGCCGAATCGGCTTCTTTTACAATCGCATGTTCCGTTGCAGGAACAGCAGCAATGCTGGGGCGTTTACCTTCCTGTACTGCCGTCAAATCGGCAATCACTTCCTCAAAGGACTGATAACGCTCTGAGGGGGATTTCATCAAACATTTGTCAACAATGGCCTCCAGTTCTGCAGGCACTTCCGAATTGTCCGGCCGTACACAGGGAGGTGTAGGTTCGTCTACCTGCTTTTGCAGCAAAGCAAGGGAAGTATCGGCTTCAAATGGGAGTTTATTGCAAATCATGACAAACATCAGAATACCGAAAGCATAGATGTCTGCCCGATGATCTACCGCCAGCCCATAACATTGTTCAGGGCTCATAAATTCGGGTGTACCGACGATGACGCCTTCTTTGGTCGTCCGTTCTCTGGTGCGATCCATGAACTTGGCAATGCCAAAATCGAGGATTTTAACCGAAAATCTCCCCGTGACTGTTTCGAGCAGCATGACATTCTCGGTTTTCAGATCGCGATGAATGATTCCTGCCCGATGTACGGTTCCCAAAGCATCGGCCAATTGCAGGCTGATATCAATGATTTGCCGAATGGAAAAAACATACCCCGATTCGACATAATTGGTCAGCGTTTTGCCATGGACAAATTCCATGATGATGCACAACTGCCCGTTGACATTGAGCAAATCATGCAGCTTGACCGCATTGGGATGAGTAATTTTCCCATAGGAACGTGCCTCATCTATAAAGCGTTTGACGATTTCGCCATCCCGATTGTATTCCGGATGCAATTTTTTGATGGCAACTTCCTGTTGAACGCCCTTTTGAATGGCGAGATAAACCTCTCCCATCCCCCCGGAGGCTATGCGTTTTTTTACAAGATACTTATTATTGATGGATTTTCCAACGAAATCATCCTCCGAATCTGCAATGGGCTGTATGGAAGCAGCACAATTTCCGCAGAATCTGGCATCATCCGGAAGTTCTTGATGGCATTTTGGGCAAGTAATCATCGTATTGTCATTATCGAGGGAAACAGCATTCAAAAAACGCGCGCAAATACGCACGGCCATGTCATACACCCATCCAACGGAATTAACCATTTTTATGGGAAAGAAGATCTATTTCACAATGCCCTTTTGGCGCATGGCTCGTGTGTACATCTCGGCAACTTTTCTGGTTTGCATATTTTCGGAGGTATTGGAACCGATCGACCAAATCCAGTCATAATCATTAGAATCCATAATATTGCCGACCGAACGAACAAAGAGTGACCGCATATAATCGTCTTCGAAAAGAATGATAGCAGCCTCTTCATGATATTTTCGGTACACAATGGGGCAATTGTCATTCGAATTTACTTTATCAAAAGCCTGTTTCATGCGGGGAACTTCAGCTTTGGACGCGGTAAAGCGCAGAATATCGGCGGCATAACAACGCATCTCATGAGAAATTTCGGGCATTTCGAGAATTTTAAGGCTCATGGGTGCGGCATCTTTGACGTGCAGAGACTTAAGATAGAAAAAGGCATACTGCAAAACAGGCGAACTGCAGTCACCAGCCGTAACGCATGTCTCGATAATCTGCATGGCATCTCTCGCAGCCATCGATTCTTTCATGGAATAAAACGCATAAAGCGCCGCCGGAACAAGTTCCTCATTGCCATGTGATTTCGAGAAAGAATCACGCATCACGGATAGCAGCAATGCCAATGAAGGTTTCCATTCGAGTCTTCCCAATGCGATAGCCGCTTCCCGGCGCACAACATCCGAATTATCATTATCGCGAAGGACCGTCATCAGATTGTCGGCAGCCTCAACGTATTTGGCACGCCCGGCGAGATAACTGGCATTTGCCCGCACCTGCGCATCGTCGTCCAAAACGAGTTCCACGATGCGATTCTTAACATCCTCATCTTCCCATTTTTTCGCGTAATAAGGATTGGAAATGGTCTTGATGACGAGGGCGCGTTCAGCCGCATCGGGACTTCTCATCGAAACGATGACACCACCGACATTGTGGTACCATCGAACCCCACCACCCGTACAAAAATCGCATCCGAAAATGAGTGCAACGATCGACACGACCCAAATCAAAATAAAATAGATATTTCGATTCTTGAGCAATGCCTTTTGATCTTCAACATCTTCGGGAATAAATTTGGCGCCTTTGGCCATTTTTTCGCGCCACGGGCCATGAAAAACGAGATCGCCGATGGTCAGGGCACACAAATACCCAACGACGATGGCGTTGATATAAAGGGCGACAATGAGCAGCGAATTTACGGTTGAAGACGTGCTAAAATCATGAATGTAAAATCCGGCACATCCGAAAGCCGCCGTCAAAATAAGGATGGCCCAAAGTGTCGTAATTCTCAGGCGTTTACTCGACTGGAGCGTTTTCTTAAAAAAGCCCAGCTCATACATATTCGGTATGAGTTCAATATGAAAACCGGATTTATTAGCCATGATGTTCCAAATCAGAAATATTTTTTAGAGGGGGCCAAGCCCCCTACGGCGCTATTCCTTAGCAGCGACGTTCCATGTAACGTCTCTGCTAAGAAATACGCGCCTACCCCCGATGCGGGGTTAACTCACCCCGCAACGCCCCGCGAACCCTAATCAACATTAGGCGCGGAAGATGGTGACATGCTCGAGGATGACAGGATCGAGAGGTTTATCGCGGCGATCGCGTTTTACGCGAGCGATTTTGGCGATCAAATCGACACCTTCGATGACCTTGCCAAAAACGGCATGACGATTATCGAGGTGAGGCGTAGGAACCTCTGTAATAAAGAACTGTGATCCGTTGGTATTGGGGCCGGCATTAGCCATCGAAAGAATACCAGGGGCATTGTGGCGAAGTTTGGGGTTAAACTCATCTCTAAAGCGGTAGCCTGGGCCACCGATGCCAATGCCGCGAGGGCATCCGCACTGAATCATGAAATCAGGAATGACGCGGTGGAAAATGAGTCCATCATAAAAAGGACGCTGTGCCGGTTCCCCTGTCAACTCATCAACGAACTGAAGCTGTCCCGTTGCAAGACCAACAAAATTGCGAACGGTATTGGGAACGAGATCTTCGTAGAGTTCAGCAGTCATATCGCCCATTGATGTTTCAAAGCGGGCATAGAGCTTACCGGAACCGGGAATGGAAACATTTGCAAAAAACTTGGAATCGACCAAAGATTCAGCCATGAGTATACCTCAAAAAAAGGGTGGAAGAACGCCTGATATTCAGGCCGGTGTAAGAGGAAGATATATCAGAAATGGGGATAAAATCTGCAGAAAATGGATAAAAAAAAAGGGCAGGAAACCCTGCCCTTTTTGTCCCAACCGAAGTTGGGACATAGCGTAAAGTGGATTAGCCACCAATCTGCATGTTTTCAACAACGAAGGTGATCTCTTCGGTCACAACATCATTGCCTTTACCATCGAGGGCGCTGATCTTCCAGGATTTGGGCCAGCAACCAAAGAGGTACCATGTACGGATAGGATTGCCAGCGTTGTCATTGAGGATAATGGAGATATCACGACGGACATACTGACCTTCGCGAGCGAGTCTCCACCATTCCTGGAGGTCGGGCGTAACGATGTAGCCTTTCTTTAAGGTGACATCACCGAATTTTGCACGGCCTGGACGTTTACGGAGGGTCAAATCATCGCCATCCTGGAATTCGATGACTTCCAGTTCAGCATTGATTCCGTCTACGCCTTTGAAGTAACCAGCGGTGACGCCACCGATGTCAACTTTGAAGTTGTAAGCACCAACATGATCGATATCAGTACGACGGCTAGGCATATTCACACTCCTTTTAGTTTTGTCAGTCACTCCAACCACTGGAGGGAAACTGACTTTAACTTATGTCCCCCCACAGACGCCATGACTGCGGGGCAACGGTTTAAAAAACACTTTTAACGAAAAAGTGACACGATTTCAAATTATTCTGAAACATCGCCACCGGCTGCCATCTGGCCGATACGGAAGATGACGAATTCGGCGGGTTTCACGGGGCAGATACCGACTTCGCAAACGAGCTGACCGGCATCGATAACTTCGGGTGGGTTGGTTTCTTCGTCGCATTTGACATAGAAGGCCTGTTCCGGGGTCTGGCCGAGGAAGGCACCGGTACGCCATACGCGGAGAAGGAAAGCGGTAATGGTACGTTCAACACGTTTCCAGAGGCGCTGATCGTTGGGTTCGAAGACGACCCACTGAGTACCATTTTCGATGGACTGTTCAACCATGTTGAACAGACGACGAACGTTGATGTAACGCCACGAAGGATCGCTGGAGATTGTTCTGGCACCCCAAACGCGGATACCGCGATTGCGGAAGTAACGAATGCAGTTGATGCCTTTCGGGTTGAGGATGTCCTGTTCGCCCTTGGTCACATTGTATTTCAGGCCGAGAGCACCACGAACGAGTTCATTTGCGGGGGCTTTATGGACACCACGTTCGGTATCGCTGCGGGCATAGATACCAGCCATATATCCCGATGGTGGCTGATAAATGTTGCCTTTCTGGGGATCATAAACTTCGATCCAGGGGAAGTAATAGGCACCGTATTTGGAATCACGGGGCTTCGGAAGTCTGTCAACGCCGCCTTTTTCGATGGTTTCGGGGCTATCGAGAATGGCGAAACGATATTTCATGTTTTCGCAGTGGCTCAGAAGGGCATCCTGAATGGCAGGATCCGTCTGACCGGGTGCGCAGACCAGAGAAATATCATCGATTTCTTCGAGAAGTTTGAGACCGCTACGGGCACCGGGGCCATTGTCCTTGCCGATATAGAGGGAAGCTCTGCTTGCAATCTTCTCACCATCGGGATCGACACTTGCTTCGGGATCCCACTGACCGACGTTCACGACATAAGCGCGGCCGCCGCCATTGTTAAAGAATCCATAAACTGCGTGAGCCAGGTACTCACTGTTCTGGAAATCACCAAAGTTCTTCGTGAACTGGCTCCAGTTCGTGCACAGAATTGGTTCGTTAACCGGACCAACAGAGCACTCTCCAAGGAATGCCAGCGTATTCGTGCCCGCAGCCTCAATTGGCTTTGTACCACGATCAACTTCTTCAACATAAACACCTGGTGACAAATACGTCGACGCCATGAGATCTCCTGATTAATTTTCCGGTGATTAACACTGGGTTGATTACTCGAACAAAGGCCCATCCCTTGTCCAATATCCGCGGCTTTCTGCCTCGATATCTATTACCTTCGACTCTGTCCGGACAACTTCATTGAACGGTCAAACGTTCGACGAATCGGATCGCTGCGGCGATCACTATCCAGATATGCCCATACACAAAATTGTGCTGCTGGCCTCACCTTCTCGCCCATACTGCGCCAGAAGGACATCGTCTCCTCATAACCAAATTTCGTTTCCTCCACCGGTCTGAGCGCGATGATTTCTCGTTGCCGAAATGAATAACCCTGTAAAAGACCCTCACCTATCTCCGGATGTTCATAAAACACCTTCAATGCAAGTGCAAGCAATACATGCTCCTCTTGTGGCGTTTTTCCCCATGCCGATACTGTATAGTACAGCTTTAACAGCAATGACGGGTCCACCGAGTACTCTACAACCTCGCCTGATTCCTCGTTCACGCTCATCAGCTTTTGACCACGTTCGCGAACTATCGGATCCACACACACTGCACTCAAAAATAGTGACAGCGCCGGAAGCTTCTTGAT
>JAGACY010000459.1 GCA_017613855.1 Pseudomonadota bacterium | reverse complement strand
TATAAGTATATATGAGCGTTTCAATCCACCTGCTGCAAACTCCGTACTTTGAACCGCCGTGTACCGGCCGGTACGCACGGTGGTGTGGGAGGACGGCTGGCCAACTAATGGCTAGCCTCCTACCCGATGGGATCGAGGGTATCCACACACAGAATTAACCCCGTAGGGGGTTCCCATGTAAACGCATGTTCTTATGGGGAACCCTTATGGTACCCCCGGCGTTGCCGGGGGTTGCTCGCCGTGAAGTCCTAACGGACTTCATTTGGCAACATATTCTTTAATGTGGTAGTCTTGATTATACTTCTTTATATCTTCGCTTCACTTCAAAACAGAAATCATCCAGTACCGAATCGGGAATGGGATCGCCGTTAAAACTCAGATTGAGAGAAATGAGGCCTTCTTTTTCGGCAATGTGATAAAACTGGCTTTCGGCAATTTTACTGGGCATACATTCGAGCGGGCCGACGCTCACGACACCCTGAATTTCGCCTTTGCGATAGGCATGAAGCGGTGCGCCGATCGTCAGTATTTCTTCACCCACGAGGTCTTTGCGCAAATATTGGGAAGCTGTATTCAAAATGCTGCAGACATCGTGCCTTTCGGGCCATTTTAAGGCTTTGGCCATCGGGCGTTGGATGGTGCGCATCATGTGCTGGACAAAATGAGAAATGACAATATCGCTCACGCTGTTGGCGGTCTTTAATATGTCCTTGTTGACAATCTCTGCGTATTCGATCCACTCGCTGAAGTGCGAAAACTGAACGCGGATGCCGCGGGATTCGAGGGCATCAATCATATAATCACATGCAAATGGATCGTTGCGTACATAGATTTCGCCGGTCATAGCGACGGTCGGCACTTTCTTGTCGGTCTTGATCTTGGCAAACTCTGATGCAGCGCGATTGACAATACCTGCAATGCCAAAGAATGTGCCACCCAGAATTTCGCGCGCCACATACGGTTGCCAATGCTCGGGAGGCTGGGCCGTTTCGAGCAGTCGGATAATCGCATTTAATGATCGCTGGTATATGACATTGGCAGCTCCGGGGCGGCTTTCGACCGGACGGACATCGTACAATGCCTGCATGAGTGCATCGCATGCCAAAAAACCTGTGTAGATCATGATATATGTGGCTATCGGCACGCCCTCTGAATAGTCGGTGTCACTCAAAGACCAGGTTTTAACACGGTTTCCAAGACCAAGCCTGTCGATGACCATCTTGTCGAGCAGATTGTAACATCCCAGTCGGCACGGACCGTTCGACCGCGGCATAAAGAAAACAATTTTCTGATCTTGTGGTGCTGCATTGACATATTCGAGCAGCGAACCAAGTGTAATTAATGCAGGAAGACATTCTTTCCCCGAAGTAAAGCGCCGTCCCAAAAGGAGTGTGTCGCGCGTGGGGATAGGCAGGGTTTCACAATCGGCACCAATGCCTCTGAAACCTGCTGACAGAATCTTGGCACTATCGCCAAGCGGCGGGATGATGATCTTCGCTTTGGCGCGTTTTGCCTCGGAAATCGGGGTGTTGATCTTTTCGAGTTCGTGAAGATCGCGAATGGGTAAGTCTCCCGGCAGCTGCTGATATTCCCGGATGCAGTGCAAAAATGCCTCGATGCGCGTTTTCGTGCCGGCATCCCCGCTGTGTCCGTCGGTCTCGATGATCGTATAGGGTTTGCCTTGCATAATGAACTGGAAAAAGTGCAGATTGAAACTGTCCGGACCGCATGCATAATTGCTGCACCAAATGGCGTACTGACCGGGTGTTCTGCGGATTTGAGACGCAGCTCGGAGGTTTATCTGCCCGTAACTCCAGTAAACATTTGTAAAAATAGGTTCGTCTTTATCGATGGGATAACAATCGATAGGTATGGCCATTGCCCCCTGGTTGCGTAAAAGCGCAGGTACGTTGCTGTTGAGCGCCTGATTGTGGATCGTGTAATTGCGCCCGAGAACAATGACTGTGATTAAGTCGTGCTCTGTCGCGAATGCCATGGCTTTGCGGCCAATGGCGAGGCATTCCGAATCGAATTGTGTCTGGGCACGATAGGCTGCTTCGAATGCTTTGGAAATGACCGTCGATGAAATCCCCAGATCTCGCGCAAATGAATGGCAGGATTGGATGAACTCTGTGCTGTTGAGATTGTCGGGCCCGAGATCGATGACAGGACTCATGATGCGCGATTTATCCTGTTTGAGGTCGTGCATGAGCATATCGGGGCTCGATTGAACGACAGGACAAATCGAAGCATACGCTTCACGCTTGGAAAATCTTCCCGATCGCATCATGGGCCAAAAGAGATAGTCGGCCTTTGATGCGGCCATCTGCGATGCCACGCCGTGATAGTGCTGCATAGGGGCGCAGAATCGGACATTGCTTTCATCGAGGCCACGTCGGAGAATATCGAGCGTTCCGCCCTGGAAAATCTGAAGATCAAAACCCAGTTCGTACAGATAGACCGAGAAAAATACGAAGAAGGTCTTGAGTTGGAATTCATCGCTGATGGCAACGGTTTTACGTCCGCGGGACGGCAGCTTGGCAATAATATGATCGACGGCTTCTTTGCGTTCTTTAAATGGATCGGGCGTTAAATCCGGGAGTTTGTGTGCAGAAATGCCGTGATCCCAGAGGGAACAGGCACCGCCCCACGTAAACTGGAGCTTGCGTTCCTGAATTTGAACGGTAATGCGATCGATCTTGCAGTGATTTCCGTGGCCGCCGCATCCTTTGTTCGATGCACAGACAAAAGTTTTTCTGTCGATCAGTTCTGCACTTAAGAAAATCGACAGGTTGAGTTTATTGCCTGGAGCAATATTTTTTCTGGCCATGCGGGCAATGCCGAAAGCACCAATCGTCCCCGGATTTGGCGGAATAATGACCTCTGCCTGAGTCTGTCGGACGACGGCTGCTGCCAGCGCCGGTGTGTTAAACGGCATGCCCTGACAGAACACGACATTGCCGACACTTCGGTTGCCCTTGACCCTGTAAAAATAGTTCAAAATGACCGAGTCGTAGATGCCGGCCAGAATAGCCGGTGTTTCTATGCCGGCGGCCACGGCATCTTCGATAACCTGGGTCATGAACACGGAGCAGTGCTGCCCCAGGCTAACGCCGCGCTTGCTGGCAAGCGCCTGGTCTGAAAGTTGTTGCAGCGACTGGATTTCCTTGAATTTTTTACCCTGCTCTTCGATGAAGGATCCCGTTCCGGCAGAACAGGCTTCGTTCATGGCTGCATCGACGATGCGGCCTTCCGAAAGACGAATATATTTGGCATCCTGACCGCCGATCTCAAAAATCGTATCGACGCGCGGATCAATAGCGAGTGCCCCTTCGGCATGGGCTGCAATCTCATTTAAAATGTAGACATTTTCCTGGCCAAAACACGTTGCCAGCATTGAACCGACGATTTCTCGCCCCGATCCCGTGACACCAAAACCGGCAATGCGAATGCGATTCTTTGTCTCCTCAATAAATTGCTCTACGAGCTGTCTTGCGGCAGCCACGGGGTTCCCGCTCGTGCGCAGGTAGCCTTCCCAGTAGACGTCTGAGAGTGCACCGTCTTCGTTGGCGGCGCGGATAGCCACGGCCTTGGAACCCGTCGATCCAATATCAAACCCAAGAAAAACGGTCTGATTCTTCTTGAGTTTGCACGTCGGCTGCGGTTTAAGCCGACGTACTTTCGAAAGATAATTGCTGAGCGGCGGTATTTCGTCAAAGTGGCTGATGGCGCCCGGCTTGATGAGCACAGCATCTTCTGCAGGCAGCGGATCTCCGCCATATTCGCTGGCGAGCATGGCACACCCCAACGCTTCGAGATAATATTGAGCCAGTTCGGGCGTTTCCAAAAGCCGCAAGTTGTTCTTCTCGCAAAAAGATTCAAAATGCCTGCGAATGCGCGCTGAACGCGTCACACCACCGCTTAAAATGATGGATTTGGGACACATCGAAGGTTTGACGAGTGCCTCGACATTTTCGCAGATGGCATCGTACACACCCGCCAAAATATCAGCCTGATTCTCACCACGGTTGGCCAAATGCGTCATATCGGTCTTTAAAATGACCGGGCAGCGCCCCGAAAGCGCACAGGCATTCTCGGCATTTTCACAAAGTTTGTCCGCCTGAGCCAGCGTCAGGTCAAAACGTTCGACGAGCTGCCTTAAAAAATTGCCGGTTCCCTGGGAACAGCGAGCATTTTCGCGAAAAACATCTGCACCGTTGCCGCGCCTTTCGAGCACGCTGAAACCATTGCACCCAATGGTGACATACGTCATGGGCGAATCACCGAAAAGCTGCGTCAATCCTCGCTTTTGTACGGCCTGTCCCGGATAGTGCCGAATGGCAAAATGGGTCGCAAACCGCCCGCAAACGGCAATCTGTTCGACTTTTTCTGCTCTCAGCGTCTCTAAAACACCGCGCAGTGCGGCCTCGATGGCTTTCTGATGAACCACCATGTCGTGGTATATTTCGCGATGGGAATGTCCATCGATAATGACGTATTTTATGGTTTCTGCACCGATATCGATGCCTGCTATTTTCATATTGTTCCTGGTGTATTGGTATGTATTGGCAGAGATGTGTCGCGACACGTCTCTACTGGGTAGTTCAATGCATCGGGATGGATGATCCCGCACGACAAAACGCGGGAAATTTGCGCATTGTGCGGTTTTGGTCAAGCAAATTTAACATAGAGACGCGTTTTTAATGGCGCCCGGCTATTGCCTGGCGGCAATACGCACGGCGCACTCGCCTATGCGCGTTGCGCATACGTCTCGTAAACGTTTTTGGGGGGAAGACGTATTCCCCAAAAACAGGCATGGCCGTATGAAATAGGCCATGCGCCGCGTGCGTATGGGGCAACGCCCCATAGCACCGGGAGACAATAATGGATAATGAATAATGAATAATGATCCATACGCCCCGGAGGGGCGGTACATTCGTAGCCAATAACCGTGGGGAGCAAAGCATAACCCACGGATGGAAT
>JAGACY010000458.1 GCA_017613855.1 Pseudomonadota bacterium | reverse complement strand
TCTCCTTTAAACCCACCTGTAATGGCAATTATTTATTAGAATGTATTGACGACCAAATTAGAAAAGTGAATTGTCAAAAAATTCCAGAATACAAAACATGCATGCAAACAGCAGATTTAGAATACGCACAGTGTATTTCTAAAAAAGATGTATGTTCTGATTTAAATGACACTATAACACGAAAAGAAAAAACCGAACACGGAATAACTGACAAGCATTATCAATGTCAAAAAGCATCAGACGGAAAACAATACTATTTTTACAAGGATCCTCGTCCCAAAGACTCCGCAATTGAGCTGCAGTTTTAATCAACAAATTGCGGCATAAAACATTTTCAGAAATTTCGATCATTCGAACAAGAAGGAATCTTTACCTATGAAAAATAATCCGATTGTCTTTATAGTTTTATGTACAGCCATACTCCTGTTCATGAGCTCTGTTGCCTTTGCTGCTCCGAATAATTCCAAGCCAAAAGCAGGAGATGACTGCGACACTGCATCATTTAAAAGTTTTTGCATGGGTGATTATGCCATGAGATGTATTAAAGGAAAAGTCAAAGCCCACGATTGTGCATCCATGACAAGACTCGATCAGCAATACACATGTGCAGAATTTGTCATCTCAGGAAAAGTCAGCTGTATAAACGAAGCAGATCAGTGCTATGTAGAAAATGACAAAATCATTCGTGAAAAAACGATTAATGGTTTGAAAAAAACTGAATTCCTGCGCTGCGAAAAAGCTGCCAGCGGCAAACTGTATTATAAAAAGTTCAGCGCTGACCGACAACCGCTTGAAGTAATTCAACGAGAAAATATAAAACAAGGCGACAAATGCGAAAAGGAGAACGAATACGTTGAATCCGAACAAGTCAGTGAAAATGGAAATGCAAAAACAATGCTGTTTCGCTGCGCAAAGAATTCGAATGGTGAATTAATCTACAAAGTCACAAAGATTAGCAAACCCAAAAACAAAGATTTAAACAAGCCCAGAGACACCACTGTGGATCTGCCATTCGATGATTCAGAAAAATCTAAATCTTCTTCAAATTCAAAAAAGAAATCATCTTCCTCCAAAAAGAAAAAACAAGGGGATCTGCGACCAAAAGACAAGCAAATTGATCTGCCATTCTAGAATCAATGACGAATTTTCTATGACAATCTAATGATACACACTATCAAAACCAATAAGGAGCTTTTTGATGAAAACAAAACAACCTGCACAGATCGTTATCATAACCGCACTGTTCCTGATGCTATGCTCCATGGCACAGGCAAAACCCGAAAGAGTTAAAGCCCAGGAAGGGGACCCCTGTGATCAAAAAACATTTGTGGAAAGTTGCGATGGCACAATCCTGCTCTACTGTGAAAAAGACGTTGTACAAGCACGCGACTGCAGTCATCATGGAATCGACGGACTCGCCGAAACTTGCGTTGAATTTGAAATAGGCGCGGCCCAGGCGTTGTATTATGCTAAATGTATGTCAGAAGAAGAACGATGTTATGATGAGAATTCAACATATAAAGTTGAAACAATTCTAGGTTTAGGAGAAAGTCTAAAACACACATTTAAATGTGAAAAAACGACTAACGGCGATTTCTTTTACCGTTCATCAGCCGGTGATAAATATGAACGAATTCATGATAGAATAAGTAAAGGAAAATCAAATCAAGAAGAATCAGAAAATTATCTTGGAAAACACGGCGGCGAAAGCTGTGATAAAGAAAATGCACTTTTTGAGTTTTGTGAAACAGATAAAAAGGGGAAAGCATTTGAAATCATCTATCGATGTGAAAAATCCCGCAATGGTGATGTGCTTCATTTGAGAAGACATTCACAGACCGAATGTTACTATGGTACAGGCATGTGCTCTGCCGACGAAAAATGCATTCAGGGAGATAAATGCGATCAAGCGAATTTCGTTCCCTACTGTGAAGGAAATACGGCTTTCAATTGCCAAAGTGATAGAATCACGCAAAGAATCTGCAATAAAGCGCTCACCTGCTTAGTCATTGACGACCAGGCCAAATGCATCACAACCAAAAACAACGCATGCCAGAACGAAGGTGAAATCGTCCCTACACAATGCGTCAACAACAATGAATTCTATAGAGAATGCAAAAAAACAAGTGATGGCAAGCTCTACTATGTATCAGCAGGCCATAAGAAATGTTCTAATGGCTGCAAGGACGACAAATCGGCATGTAACCCATAACCCGATATTTCAAATCACCTCACTCCCGGGTTATGGCATTCTGCCCAGGGGACGTTGCTTTCTAAAAACTGAATGATAAAGTCTTTAGATTGCACGTTCCCCAGCAAAACACTGCTAACGAACAGGTGCTGTTAGCTTACCAAGCTCGCGTCTGAGTTCCGGATTTGCATCTCCATCCACACGAACCTGGAATAATAGGTTGACCATCTCGTCAGGCAAAGCTCCACGGTTATAGACGAGACATAATTCCGCAATGGCACCGAAATCGGGCAAAACATACGATCGAGGCTTGAGCGACAAATAAGTTCTTATTGCATCGACGGCATCTTCAATGGGTTTGTTGCGGCTCAGCAATTTATCGGTGAACTTGCGTTCCGGGAATGCCATCTTTGCAAGAACGGACATAATGGTGCGATGAAGCTCATGAAATTTATGGGAAAACAAATAATAAGTATGATATGGAACAAGCAGGGCATTGACTTCGGGATTATCCGAATGTAAGCAAAACAGCTCACGATCTATTTGGTAAATATCGCTTTCCTTGTAACTTTTTTTGGGCTTAAGCCTTACAATGATATCATTAAGACTGCATAATTTGTTTGCAATTTCCGGATTTAATTGATCCAGTACATAGTCCAGTTTTACATCAAAACACAAATTGGTTTTTAATACTTCCTGACGCGTATCAACGGCATAGCTTCTATAGATGATATCATGGAATCCTCGCAAGTCATAAATGGGAAGCGGGAATGGCATGCTGCTGACAACCTGGTTAAAATAGCTGTTATAGATTGTATACAATACAGGAAGCCTGTCCCCCACCCGGTAATGATATTCCGGTTCCCCATAAGTAATATAATTATGAACCAGATCTTCACTGCGAACATCATCGGGGGGATTAAATTTATATCGAATCAGAAAAGCCGGATCATCATGACAAGCCAGATGCGATGCAAATTTGCGCAATTTCCCTTTAGGATTGTCTTCGACATTGTAAGAGGGTGTATTGATATACTGGACATCTACTATCGTAGCGATTGCTTTTCGCCCCGATTGAATGAGTTCCTGAAATAAAGGAGCCTCCCCCTTGAGAATGGAACGATATTCTCTATGATGATATATACTCGCCAAAAAAGGCCGTGTCCGATTGACTTTTAGTCTGTTATATTCAACCAGAGCCACAATCATACAGGGAATACCCATGATGAATATAAAGAGAATGGCATGCCAGCCTGTCAATTTCGTGATATACAGCGAAAATACCGTCACAGCCCCCCAAAAAGCCATAAAAAATAAGACCAGGGCAAATGATTTATTGCGTGCTGAAACCTGTTTTTTATCTTCAAAAGCATAATAGTCGTCTTCTGAAGAACCATTATCACGATTCGTATTGGCAGACAGTGTTTTCAAATAGTGGGTATACAACGCAATCATATCGCGATTGGTCGAATCGGGCAAACCATCCCACAACTCCAGATTGCCTTCCTGACCAATGAAATTCACTTTGTTGAGTTTTTCTTCATAAGTCGGTTCATAATGAACTTCCTCAGTTTTTTTGTTCTGAATTTCAAACTGATTGGCTCTGAACTGATGAAACAGACGAATCAACTCTCGAATATCGGCTTGCCTGGTTTCTACCTTCGGATCGAGCATGCTTCGCAATGTCGCAACGAGCGCATGAGGTTTGTCTTCCATTTCGGGTTCAAAGATAATTCTAAAATCTTTGACTTCCAAATCGGAAGGCGCTTTTCCGGTAAACAACTGAACCGCTACCGCACCAACCGCATAAATATCACTCGCCGGAACGGTATGTCCCGTCATCTGCTCCGGCGGCATATAGCCATACGTACCGGCAACAGTAGAACCACCGCCCTGAATCTGCGGGTTTGAAACAGCACCAAAGTCGATAATCGTCACATGGTATCCACCGCCCTCAAGTGGTGTCAGCATCAGGTTTGAAGGCTTGATATCTCTGTGAATGACAGGCGGTGTATGATTATGCAAACTGTGCAGGATATACAGTATTTGCATAATCATATCGCAGATTTCGACCATCGAAAAGCGATGTCCGCGTTTAAGCATAGTCTGAAGCGAATCACCTTCAATGAATTCCTGAATAATAAATGAGCAGGGGGGCTCATCCTCCAGTCTTTCGATGGCTTCATAAAACCGGGCAACCCCATTGATGTGCAGCGAAGCCAATACCTGAGCTTCGCGTTTAAACAAATCATATTCTTTCCAGGTCTTTACAGAATGTATATTAAACTGTTTGATGGATACTTTTGTATGTGTGAAGATATGTTCAGCAAGATAAATTCTGCCCTGCGCACCATGTCCGATTTCTTTGATAAAACGATACTTTTGACTCAATGCAGGCGGTGTTGGAATTTGAGAATCCAACTCACGCGGGCTTCTCACGCTTTGAAGATATGGTACGGTACTCTCATAAGCAGAGTCTTCCGAGAGATCCAAATGACTATTTGTTACCGATTGATCCATGTTTGTTTGATTAATAATATGAGAAAACCTTATAGCTTAACGAACTGACTTTTGAAATTGTATCCAAAGCCACAACTTCATAAGCGGCAGACATACCTCTTGCCCAGAGCAAAAGGACACATGGCTATATACATCATCTGATACCAAAAGTAGACTCTTTTCTTTTGATCCTGTCACTGGAGTGAGTCTATAGCTATTGATAGAAATTCAGAATACGCGATGTGCAATTGAGTGAACAGGATTATTCGAAATCCATGCAGTCCCGTTCGCCGTCTAAAATTTGGAACGCGGGCGTATTTCGTGCAGCGAAATAGCCCGCAGGCGAGCCGTATGCGGGCACCGCATAGGCGAAGCATATTATAACAATTTTATACAACGGAAGCCCAAATCAGCGGCACCACTGTTTAATGGGTTCGTGGTATCCACGCTGATATTAATCTCAGATCTATCCGATAAATAGCTTCCGCCTTTTGTGATATTTTTTTGTGAATCGTGTTTATCGGGCGTCGAAGTCCATTCGCGGACATTGCCGAGCATATTGAGGATATGGCCTGGATTTCCGCTTTGCACGCGAGCATAAACATTTTCGGGGGATGCGCTATTTTTACCTTTACATTCGCCTCGCAATGACGCCCCAAAATGAATATTTTCACATGTCACATTGACATGCGTAATACCATTAATTTCGCCGCCAAAGCGTGCAGCTGCCTCCCATTGCTCGCGCGTGGGCAGAGTTTTTTGTGCGAACTGACAAAAGATTTGTGCACTTCCGAAGCCAATATTAGTCACAGGCAGATTGAGATCGTCCGGTTTTACACCAAGCGGCGGGCATTTCCCGGCATCGACGCACTTTTCATATTGATAATAAGAAACTTCAACCTGATCGATGGCAAATGCTTCTTTGAGCTCAATTTGATGCAATTCATCGCTCTTATTATTGCTCACCCAATGCCGTGCAGCCGGTACAACCGTCATGCGTCCGGTTGGGGTTTCAATAATTTTCAGCGGCAATGTTGATACATCATCAATATCATCATTTTCAACGACATCTTTGGGCTGAATGATTTCTGCCGGTGCCGTTTCTTCATCCGGATGACCGGAACGCAGGAAATAGCCAACTACAATTAATACAATGATAGCAAAAACGAGTAGTTTAAGCGCGAGATTGGATTTTTTGCGTGCAGGTGAAGCCGATTTGGCTTGCAGTGCGGGTGCTTGCGCCGATTTTTTCTGCATTTGCCCAGGGCTTGGACGTCTGTTGTTCTCGCCCGAAGGTGCTTTGCTCTTTGTATTCGAAGTCTTTTTATTCTTATCGGAAGAAATAGGTTTTTGATTGGGATTCGATGTTTTTTTATTATTTTCGGAAGAAACCGGTTTCGCTTTTGCTAAAGAAACGGGCTTCTCAGCCACACTTTTGGCATTCTTGGATACATCTTCTGATGAAGGTTTTTCGGCAGTCGATTTTAAATTTGCGCCTTTTCCCAACTGAGAAATTCTGCTTGGATTGCGTTTAAAAGTTCTCGACGGAGTCCCGGGAGCTGACGCAGCCTTCTTCTCGCGCGAAATCTGAACAATCGACTTATGATGTCTGGATTTATCCTTTCTGGGCTCCGAAGCTTCCGTTTTGGCAACAGGATCAACAGACGGTGCAGCAGCTTTCATGGATGACTGCGAAGCCAGTCTTGCCGATTGAAGTGCTTTGGGCAGATTTTCGGTTACATTGACTTTTGCTGCCGAATTCCGAATTTTTTTGCCTGGTTTTGAATCGCCTGCAGCCTCATTGCTCTTGGCAATGGCACGCTCAATTTTCTTCTGCAATTTTTGGTTAGTCGGCACGATTGCCGCACCATCATTGGGGTTGAGCATGAGCGGAATATCATCGTACCCTCCCAGCGAGAGCAGTGCACGCTGGAATGACTCGGCATTCGGATAACGGTTGGCGCGGTCTTTTTCGAGCGATTTCATGACAATCGCCTCGAGCCGGTTCGAAATGTCACTCCGGAAGGTACGCATCGAAGGCGGTTTCATCGACATCTGGGCCTTGATGAGCTCAAATTCGCGGTATTCTTCGAACGGCGTTCGGCCGCACAGCAGCTCATAAAGCGACAAACCAATGGCATACAGATCGGATCGTTCATCGACATCGCGCGCATTTTCGATCTGCTCGGGTGCCATGTAACGGAGCGTTCCCATGTGTGCACCAGTTACCGTGCGCTGTTCCTGTTCCTGCAGCAGCTTGGCAATGCCGAAATCCATGACCTTGACGCCGCGATAGAGCGCTTCTTTGGCCTCTTCGGCGCTAATCATAATATTCGAGGGCTTGAGGTCGCGATGGACGATGCCCGCATGATGCGCAAACCCAATGGCATCGAGCACGACGAGCGCACACGACACGGCATCTTTCTCGCTCAGCGGTCCCGCTTCGAGCTTCTGGTCGAGCGCCTCGCCAGCGACGTATTCCATGACAATCGCCAGAACTCCAGGAATTCCGCCATCTTTGTCGCTGTCGATGACATCGAGCACGTGCACAATATGAGGATGCCGCACGGTTGCCTGAATCTTGGCTTCGGCCAAAAAACGCTGACGCAGAATGTCCATTCTGGCAAGTTTTGGGTCGAGCACTTTAAGTGCATAGCGCGTCCCGAGGGTTTTGTGATGGCAGCTATAGACCACGCCCATACCGCCTTCGCCAATGACATTTTCAATGACGTAGCTCCCGCGCAGAATTGCGCCGGGCGGCAGCAGTCCATCGGGCTGAATCGAGAACGTCAGGTCATTACCGCAATAATTGCAAAAGCGGCTCCCTGGCGGATTAATCTTTAGGCATAATCGGCATTTCTGATTAGACACGACACCTACCATAGCGAAATAAAGCGCCCTCCTTATGGCGCTCTTTACGACTATACCCCAGGCGATGGGGTTGGGCAAATTATGGGGTAGACGCGTTCGTATCTGTTTACATCATTATATATGGTCGGGCTATGGCGACCTTCGGCCGCCATACGCCCTGCCGCTCCGGCTATTGCACCGTTGGTGCAATACGCCTGCGCACCTTTTGGGGAAACAGCTCCGCCTCAGATTCATATTCTTGATTATTAGTAACAATTCAGCCCCAGAGTACTC
>JAGACY010000457.1 GCA_017613855.1 Pseudomonadota bacterium | reverse complement strand
TTGACTTTTATACATATGGTAATAACAGTGTTTGTAGTCAGATGTAGATATCATAACTACATCAAATAATAATTGATATTAAATAGGAATATGCTGTGAATGCACAATTGGGAGGCTAAAACTACAGGTGAAGTCTGAATAATTCGGAATGCGGAATGCGGAATGCGGAATTGTTTTTAATTCGGAATGCGCAATTCGCAATGCGCAATTCGCAATGCGCAATTGGAATGCAAAACTAAAGGTGAAATCTGAATAATTCGGAATGCGGAATTGAATGGCAAAGCCTAAGGCGATGATCTGAAGCGAATGGCAAATGGTCTTCAAATTAGCAGTGAGCAGTGAGCAGTGAGCAATTGGAATGCAAAACTAAAGTGTCACTCTGAAGCTAAAATTTTCATTTTTTAGGAATAAACTTAAGAATACCCCCATTGCTAACTGCTAACTGCTAACTGCTAACTGCTAACTGCTAATTATTGAAAGCAGTCCGGCTCCATTGTACCGGTCATCTTGCTGTATTGAACGACGCCATAGCCTCTGCCATTGAAAGCATAATATCTTTTCAGGTGACCGGAAACGCCATCAATTTCTTCGATGGTATCACCTGTCGAGCAGATAATAACTCTTTCATTGGGGGCATAGCATGTTTTAACGGAAGTATCGTAAGTCCATTTGGGGGTACCGGTTGCAATGTCAATCAATGTAAGTTTATTTTTGCCGATAGCCAGAACATTATCACCTACGAACTTGACATTGACCAAATCCGAATACTGATTGCCATAGGCCTTAAATCCCTTATCCTCACCAGTAGACGAGACATAGAGTTTTCCGTTTTCATCGACAGCCGCGACATTTCTGGCCGAGAGAGGAATGGCGAGATGGGTGATATGGGAATTGGTACGCCCGACGGATTTAAGTACGCCCTTGGCATTTTTGTCATCCATAAAGTAAATGAGGCCAATCTTATTGTTGGCGGTGTCATCACTTGCCAGAATGGCACGGCCTTCATTGGTCATCGAAACGGCATACGCATCCACCGAGAATTTCATTTTGCGATCGGGGCTTTGACGATTGATGAAATCCTGTACGGTTTCTGCCAGCTGAATACCGGAGAATTTATCGGGAACATTCCAGATATTGAAGATATTGCCCGCTTCGCGAATGGCCATTTCCTGATTGTTTGGCGTATACAAAACCGTCTTTAATGCAGGATCACCGGCGAGTCTGAACAACTCAGTCCCAGTCTCGACATGGACGAGCATGATCTTGTCACCGGTATAGTGAATGATAACATCATTGCTTGGAATGAGTTTATAGTTCGCAGCAGAATCCGGCAGTTTCTTAATGAGTTGAACCGTATCATCGGCATTGACCTGCCAAAGTGTACTGTCCTCCAAAAGATATTGTTGACTGCCATCCTGTTTGGTCACCATCTGAGTAATTTTACTCTTGCATTCGGGGATGATTGTTTTACCAGATGCAGATTTGGGGCTGGCGTTATCCGATGCACTCTGAGCACTGTCAGCATCCGCAGCTGTTTCGGTAGTGTTAGAGTTTGTCGCTGAGTTGGATGCGCACCCCATTGTCAAACCACAGACCAACATCATTCCAATACCAAACAAATTTAGTTTCATAATATCTCCTCAAATATGCCGCTTTTACTTGCGGCGGTAAACTATGCTATAATAAGCGATGTTGGCATATTTTAAATGCCAAAATATGATTTTTGCTGAGTTTTTTTTATCTATTTGCCATGCATATACATCCATTTTTCTATACTTTCGCCGCCTGTGCATTGATTTTTCAGGGGTGTGCCGCCTCTCAGAAAGCGCCAAAAACTGCAGCAGAATCGCATTCTTCTCAAAGCGCTTCAGAGCAGAAAACTGCACACAGCCAGGGAGAGCAAAAACTCATTGATTCAATGCTCAAGGATCAGGGCCAGGAAAAGCTGATCAATGCCGTTCTCAAAAATTCAGAAGGGACACCAATCCCCCCAAACGCACACACTTCCGGCGACCAGCACCAAGTACAGAATGAACCACAAATTCAAGATCATGAACCCTCTCTCCACGAGTTGTTGGAGATACAAAATTCTGCTCAGCAAAAATCCCATCAGGAACAGTCAGATCAACATAATTCGATATTCATGCCCTTATCCGGAGAGCAGGCACAACCTCATGGCAATGTGCAGTCAAATCTCCCCGAGGGCCAGACAGAACATATCGCAGGACACAACGACTCACACTATCCCGGAAATGTATCGATAAAGCTCTTAGGTGAAGATCCCCAGATGCCTTCCACCAATACAACTGCCGGGACAGCCAATAACCTTCCTGAATCAGAACAGCTGCCGCCGTCGGAAGTCCATCACGATAACCAAACGGATTATGCTTCCGCAAGGCGCTCAGCACTTGAAGAACTTCGTTTGGGAATCACCAATAATCCCTCTAAATTCTGGGCATTTGTCGATCGAGATCCCTACATGACACAAACACTCGATCGCGAAGTCCGCCCCCATGGAACCAATTCGATTTCTGCACTCGGCGGGGGATCGACCGTTTCCTTTAAATATGTTGATACGGCTGACGAATCAGCCAAAGCGGCACTCAAACCCGATCAGGATTTGCGCCAGACGATGTACCGATCCGAAATTGCATACTACCGTCTTTGCCAGATTCTCGAATGCAGCTTTGATACACCAGTGACACGCCCGGTCAGATTCTCAAGTGCCGATTTCAACACTCTGTACGATGCATCATCCTCCACCAAAAACAAGGGATACCGGATGAAATTTGAGCATCTCATCTGGGAAAAAGAGAATGGTACAAAGTATCTGTATGCTGCCTATAAAGAGTGGATTTCACCGTTTGACGGTTTTCCCATCGAAGCAACCAACGTCTGGTCGCCCTATCTGACAAATCCCAAAGCCGATCTCCCCGACATAGAAAAATTCTTGCACCGCCTGCTTACCGCAGGCCGCCCAGCTGACATCAAAAACCTCAATAAGTTTCTTGGTTATATGGGCAATATGACGACGCGTGATCTTTTGCAGCAGATTTCGGATATCATCCTCATAGACTATCTGACGAACAATTGGGATCGTTTTGCCGGCGACGTCAATAATTATGGCGCCAATTGCCATTTCCAGCCCGGTGGGATCATTGCCATTGACAACGGTGCTGCATTTCCGTCGTGGCATGCACCGCGCGTTGTGCGCCGACTAAACCTCGTGCAGATGTTCAGCAAAAATCTGGTCAACAATCTGCGGCTGCTCGACGAAGATGAGCTCTTAAAACGCCTGTTCCCAAATCCGACAAACGAAGAAAAGAAAAGTTATGCCCGATTTAAGGAACGTCGCCGCGATGCCCTTAAATATATTGACAGCCTCATCCAAAAGAAGGGTGTCAATAACGTGCTCGTTTTTTAACGCCGCCTATTTGCCGCGTGCGGCAAATACGGCTCGCGATTCGGGCTATTGGCTGCGCCAATACGCCCGAAATTTTTTTGGGGGGATGCATTCACCCAGCAGAGACGTGCCGCGACACGTCTCTACCCAATTTCATTGAGCCTATAATTTGGTCCAACCACCAAAACCATCATTGGGAGGCACATTGGACAGAATGTAAACAGCACGGCGGTTGCGTTCTTCATCGGTGTTATCGGGCGTCTGAACTGCCAAATCGCGTTCACCGGCACCACGATAATAGGTAGGAATATTCAATCCGTGCTTTTTAAACCAGGAAGCAATCGATTTCGCACGGTTCATGCTCAGTTTAAGGTTGGCAGCATCTGAACCAACGGTATCGGTATGGCCGGTAATGTAAAGATTGACGGCAACACGATCAAAACGGCGAACCTTGTCGAGAATATTCTCGAGCGGCTCTGTCAGATAACCCTCCTGATCCGGTCGGATGTTGTATTTGTTGGTGTCAAAAACGACATCCGTGTGCGGAATGATAAAGGACATAATCGTATTGGTAGCCCATGCAGAACCGGTTTCATCGCTGATTTTGATTTCAAGCAAAACGGGAGCTTTATCACTGGGCGTCCAGTTCAAAGTGTAATCCTTCATGGCACCAACGGTCTTATCGACTCGCGCGATTTCAGATCCATCTTCTGCTGAAACGACAATACTCGCCTTGTTAAACGGACGGGAGGCATGCAGAATAACATGGTTCGTCGAAGGAACAAGCTGCTTGATCTCATTCAAATCGACATTCAGTGCCAATGGAGTGGACGCACCACATGTAAATTCATGGGTATTGCGAACATTGACTTTCCCACCGAGGTTGAGCTTGCCTGTAATCGAAATGCCGCAGCTAAACCTGCCAGGCTGCTGGTTCCAGGATATCGTCTGGCTCTCACCTTTTTTCATCGAATCAATGTGTCGCTGAACGACCTGAGGTGCACAATTGGTGATAACAATATCGACATCTTTAAGGGGTTCATTTGCAATCACACGAATCTGTGCAGGTGTATCTTCGGAGTGGTTCTGCATCAGTTCATATCGCAGAGGATCCTGGGCATACGCCGAGGAAGCAAATGCACAAAGAGCAGCAAAAACGCCAATTCCGTAAAGACAATTCTTAATTCTCATATTCACTCTCCTTAGGGATGAAAGTCATACCCAACTGATCTATTTAATGTGTTGCGCTTAAGAGTGCAAGCGCTGATGGCCATTTTGCAAAAATCGTGCACACAAAAAAATAAAAAACGTGTTCGTATGCCGCAGGCATAGAACACGCAAGCGGTGCGTATGAT
>JAGACY010000456.1 GCA_017613855.1 Pseudomonadota bacterium | reverse complement strand
TCTATTTTCAACAAGTGCCGGTTCTGCAAGAACACCTCCGGGAATAACGCTATCCTGGGGTATTACTCAAAGCAGTTGATGGGGCCATACTCGTAAGTTTGGGTCTTCAGTTCCCCAAAGAGCATGGGATAACCATTTTGTGTGCCGAAATAATTGTGGATTTCGGGAACGGCACCACCCATGCTCGTTGCTTTGGCTGGCCCGGTTTCGTAGCCGGCAGCTGCGACAACAGCTTTGCCATTGGCGGGATTAAAGGCGAGATATCGAGTGCCGGCAGCAGGTCTGGTCTCTTTTACCCAATACATATTGACATCCCAGGCTTCGGCATCGGGAGGAAGAGCTTTGCCGTAGCTGGCGTGCCCGCACTGGCCACTCGAGTTGCATCCACACCACTTGTTGTCCCCTTCGTGATCGCCATAAGAAATCACACTGCCATACATTTCTATTGTATGATCTTTGTGTATTTTAAGAGAATCTTTATCCCATGCGTCCTTTGGCCACCATGAACTCCCGCCGTGTTTTTCCTGATCGTATGTGGTGACAAGATGGGACTCACGCCCGACTGGTCCGACGACGGGCATTTGTAGGGGATTGCTATCGTTGGAGCGCTTCATGACCTTGGGTACCATGCCGCATTTGCTCGAATCGGGGATAAAGAAAACGCGCATTTTGTAAGAACCGGCATTGCCCGAACCGCCGAATGTATCGATACTGATGTAACGAACGCCGGCATCGAAATGCGCTCCCGTCGAAGTATTGCCGCGCGCAACGCAGTTATCGGCATTGAGCTGTCCAAGCAAATGAACATCAACATCGGTTGATTTCTTGTCCGGAACGACATTGACAATGAGGGTACCAGGTTCGGTCAGGTTGACCATGTAATAATCTTCGGGGCCGGATTCATCCTGGGTCTCGGTTGATCCAACATCGTGGCATTTGGGATATTTGCTGATGACATTCTGGCTTTTGGAGGTATCGCCTTCTATCCAGTCATTGTATTTGGTGATGCCTTTGGGGCATACTTTCGAGCCACTGGGACATTCCGGGTATTTATTGCACATATTGTTGGCACAGCCAAATTCACATTTTTCGGGATGTCCCCATTCGAGACAACCGTCTTTGTTGTAATCATTGCATAACTCAGCCTGATCGCCGTTGCAGCGCGGTTCACCTATGGTTGAACATACACTGGTGCATGAAGGCGGAGGAACGATGCAGGCTCCATCCTGGCAAACGGTGCCATTTTCACATGCACTGAGGTTACCCCATTCGAGGCAGCTGTCGTTATTGTAATCTCCGCATGTTTCGATGCTGTTCCCATTGCAGCGTTTGGCGCCATTTTGGTTGCAATCATTGGTGCATGACGTTGGAGGAACGATGCAGGCACCATCTTGGCAGATGGTGCCGTTTTCACATGCATTGGAATTACCCCATTCGAGACAGCCGTCTTCGTTGTAATCGTCGCATGTTTCCAGATTGTTCTCGTTACAATGTGTGGCGCCTTTTTCGTCGCATTGATTCGTGCATGTATTCTGAGCGTCGACGCAAGCCCCATCCTGGCAGATAGTACCTTCATCACATGCGGTTGGGTTTCCCCATTCGAGACAGCCGTCCTGGTTGTAATCGTCGCATGTTTCCAGCATACTCTCATGACAGCGTGTGGTGCCTGTTTCGTCGCATTGATTTGTACATGAATCCTGAGATTCGACGCAGGCACCCTCCTGGCAAACCGTGCCGTCTTCACAGGTTTGGGCATCTGTCCACTCTGTACAGCCGTCGCCATCGATATCTTTGCAGGTGCGATAAGTGATGATGTTGATGCATTCAGATCCGGCTTCACATGCATCGGAACATGTTTCACCCGGTGGATTGATTGGGTCACTTGGCGTGGATGGTCCCGTGGGATCCTGCGGAATTTGTATCTCTGAAGAGGATTCATCACATCCGGAAAAACCAATGATGAGAAGTGCAGCAGCAAACAATAATTTGAATTTTTTCATATCATGTACTCCCTTTGATAATGCACAATTAGCAATTAGCAATTGGCAATTATAGCATTCTCAAGGTTATTCTTAAAGAACAATTGTGTTCTGATTTCGGAAATTAGCAGTGAGCAATTAGCAGTGAGCAGTTAGCAGTGAGCAGTTAGCAGTTAGGGCGTGCTCAAGGTTATTCCTAAAGAATGTTGGTTATTATAGCTTCAGACTTTCCCTTTAGTTTTGCATTCCAATTACGCATTCCGCATTCCGCATTCCGCATTTGGAATACCATTCGCCATTAGCTTCAGACTTTCCCTTTAGTTTTGCATTCTAATTCCGCATTCCGCATTCCGCATTCCGCATTTGGAATACCAATCGCCATTAGCTTCAGACTTTCCCTTTAGTTTTGCATTCCAATTCCGCATTCCGCATTCCGCATTCCGCATTTATTGAAGTGTAAACTCAAAATCCCGAATCACCGGCATGTGCTGCATACCGGTAGCGTTGGAGTCGGTTGCCTTTACAGGTGGTACATCGCCGATTTCTCCAAGTTTGTCGTAGACACGTGAGTCAAAAACATGTCCGTTGGGATAGGTATGTTTGCCGATTTGGACGGGGACTTCATATTGATTAAAGTCTTTATCGACGAACAAATGATCGAGTATCGATTTACGGGTAGCATTGGTGGTGCTGTCATCGTTCTGATCGACGGGGAGATCGACATTGACTTTGAAATAATTCTTGAGCGAACCATTGTCCTGGAAATTGCTGTTAAAATCGCCGCCTATCATCATATAATAATTGAGATTTTTGGTTTTATCGGCGGTAATCTTCTGGTTCAGTTTGGTCATGAGGTTCGGTGCTTCGATTTTGTTGTCGCTGGTGCTCAGGTGAACGCTGAGGACCAATAATTCCTTTTTGCCGGGCAGGTCGATGAGTGCCCAGTTCCAGTCCCGGTCATGAATTTTATTCGATTTCCAGGCCCCCGAGTCGATAATGGGGTAGCGGGAAATAATCCCATTGGGGATTGATCCACGCCCGCGATAAACATAAAACGAAGAATCAAACGCCTGTTGAATGAGCTTCATTGCTGTTTCATCGGATTCGTTTGTGTGGTTCCAATTGAATTCCTGGATCATGACGATATCCGGTTTTAATGCTTTAAAAATGCGCACGCCTTCTCCCTGGGAATAGGACTGGAAGTCTCCGGAAGAAATATTGGCGGCCATGGCTCTGAAGCTGAGCGAAGTGTCACCGTTGTACAGACTGGCATCGCCCTCGGTGTCAATGACCGTCACCTGGAGCGGCTGAATTTGGAGCCCATTGAATTGTTTATCGGAGCTCAAGACATTGAATTTGATATCAATCGTTTTGTCACCGTCGGCCTTGTTGTCACGAAGCCCAGTAATGGTTACGGTTTGCGGCGTTTCCCAGTCGGATGCTTTAAACGTGTAAGCCGTTTCGGCGAGTTCTGCTTCTTTGGCGTCACTCAGGGAGAGCATGACGTTTACGGTGGAACTGGGTTTGATGGTCGGTACGATGGTAAAAGATCTGCTGCCTCCTTCGTAGACATCCAGTTTGGAGGGCGTGATTGTAAACAGGGAATCCGGAGGTTCGATCTGGATTTGTGTACATTCGGCCACGCCATTCGTCGTGCGGCAGGCATATCCGGTGTTGCAGTCGGCAGCCGGATCAAGCGTACCATCGCTGTTGCATTGCTGTATCTGGTCCCCGGAACATTGAGGATGACATTCGGGAATGGGGGGAGGGTCGATGATTGCTGCTTCACAAATATTGAGTTCCTGATTGCAGACAGGGGTGTCCTGAGGACAATCTTTGGGTGTTTGTGACCATTGGCCATCATCACACTCGATATATTGATAATCGTTGTAACATTGTATTTCGTCTGCCTGGCAGACGGGATCGGGCTTGGGATCGGGCTTGGGATCCGGTTTGGGATCAGGGGTTTGATTGGCAATGCATTGTCCGTTACTGCAGGTTGGTTTGTCTTCGGGACACAGTAAAGGCGCAGACCATGCATTGTTCAGGCAGGTTTGATACTGAGTATCGTCTATGCATTGCATTTGACCGTTTGTACAAATGATTGGCTGAGTTTGCGGATCGTCGTCCTTGCATATAATTTGTCGGGTAAATGAAAGATGAGCTAGATCTTCATCGGCGGAGACTGTCGCAAACGTAAGCGTGACGGTATGATCGCCATCGGGCTGGTTGTTGTCGATACATTGCACGCCAATACTTTGAATCGTTTTGTCGGGCATTACCGTGAGGAGATTTCCGGGCAGATTGGTTTGAACCCGAAAAGGATCGGAGATCGTGACCTGAATTTGTAGAACCACCTCGGAAGGCTCATTGAGAAATACGGAAAATGAAGTGGAACCGCCGTTCTCATCAAGTGTGACAGGCGCATCGGGCGTGAGCAGGATGGCGTTTTTTTCGTCTGCAGAATCGCCGTTGCTGCATCCGTTGAGCAGTAAACAAGCCATGAGAGTTGTGAAAGCCCATTTGCGCCAATTCATGTGATCCTCTCTTTGGGGGGTGTGCGCGTATGCGCCGAGAGCAGAAAGAGGCGTGGGCGTATGGGGGTACCCCATAGCCCACGCGAAAAAGGGCGTATCGAGCCATCAGAGACGTTCATTCGAACGTCTCTGGCGAGATAGCCCGATTCCGTAAATATATATTAATAGGAATATTCGAAATCGCGGATAACAGCCATGTGCTGCATGTTGGTTGCACTCGAATCGCCTTGTTCTGCGGGGGGAACGTAGTCGAGTTCAGTACCGGATCCGACCTTGTATTTATAATAAACGCGAGTGTCAAAGATATGCCCGTTTTTATAAGCATTGCTGCCGGTATGAACGCCAATTTCGACGGGCACTTCGTATTGGCACCAGTCGGGACTGCACAACAAATAATCGTAGGGTGAATTGCGGTGGATATTGGTGTTGTCATTCCCATTCTGATCAACCGGATAGGGGCCGGTCGTCGTGAATATATCAGACATATTATCCTGGGTGACGGTACGGTTCTTGGTGTTAAAGTCGCCGCCAATCATGACGAAATACTGGTTTCCCAGTTTGGCGTCTTCTTCGATTTTGGCTTTGATATTGTTGATGAGTACGGGCATTTCCTTGCCATGTTTATCGGTGCTCAGATGGACGCTGATCAATAGCAGCTCTTTGGGGCCCGGCAAATCAACGACAGCCCAGTCCCACTTGCGGTTATTAATAATGTTGGAATCCCACGAACCGCTGCTCAGAATGGGATAGCGAGAAATAATGCCGTTGGGAATTGAACCATCACCGCGCGAATAGTAGAAATCCGGGCCAAATGCCGTCGTTACCAGTTTTTGGGCCATGGCATCTGAATCGTCGGTATCATTCCAGTTGAATTCCTGGATGAGCACGATATCGGGCGCAGCTGCTTTAAAGATGCGCACACCATGCCCCGGCGAATAAGCCTGGTAGTTGCCCGATGAAATATTGGCAGCCATGATGCGCAGATGAACCTTGGTATCGGAATGAACATCGCTGTCCTTGGCATGTACCGTCACGGGCTGGATGGTATAATTATTAAAGCGCGGATCTTCGCTCGAGACTTTGAAATTGATCTTGAAATTCTGTGTACCATCCTCGATTTTATCGATAACACCGCTGACCGAAATGGTCTGAACGGTTTCCCAGTTCTTTTCGGTAAACGTCAGAGATGCCGGTTTGAGTGTTCCTTCGGTGGTGTCGGATGATGTCGCTGTAATTTTGATATCCGCGATGGGTTTGGTGCCCGGCACAATTGTAATGATGCCCGGTGCCCCGCTTTCCTCTATGGTGAGCTCCTGGGTATTGAGGTTAAAAGAGGCTGGAATATTGGGGGGATCGTTATCGACATTTTTGACATGAACACTTGTGACTGCCATGTCATCATATCGATCATCATCACTCGCTACGGGGCCAAGATTGATCGAGTAGGCGATGTCACCATCGGGCTCGGAATCATCGATGCCTTGAATTGTAATTGTCTGCTTTTGGTCCCAATTTTCGGGGGTAAAAATGATCGACTTTGTGTTGGGCTTTCCTTCTGTGTCATCCGATGAAACAACGGGAATGGTGATATCGCTGGCTGGCTGGGCTTTGAGAACGACATCGAACTGAGCCGTGTCGCCTTTTTCGGATGTGATGAGGCCTCCGACAGGCGATACGAGGACGCCCGGCGTGCCATCGAGGATAATTTCGACCTTTTCATCGTCGAGATTCACAGCCTTGATGTATTGATCATCCAAATCATCGTAGGCAGGATCGGCGCTTGTAATAGCCATTTTAATTGAATACTCAACATCACCATCGAGTTCATCATCATCTACACCGAGTATCTGGATGCCTTGCGGAGTTGACCAGTTGTACGGCGTAAAGGTTGCCATTTTCTTATTGGGGATGCCTTCGCTTTCATCCAGGCTTTGTGCGGTGATGTAGACCTCGGCCGAAGGCTTTTTGGATAGCGAGAAGATGATGATTCCTTTTTGACCGGACTCGGAGGTTTTAAGCCCTTCTTTGGGTTTGAAGGTCACGACGCCTTTTTCGACGGGGTCATCCTCCTCTTCGGGAGGCGTGATGGGATCCTGTGGATCGACAGGAGGATTGTCTACGGGATCCTGCGGATCAACGGGAGGATTATCCGGATCCTGCGGATCAACGGGAGGATTATCCGGATCCTGCGGATCGACAGGAGGATTGCTCGGATCTATCGTGGGACCGGAGGGGTTCCCCAGGGCCTGGCAAGTAATTTGGCGTGTGATGAGTAAATTGGCACTGTCTGTATCGAGACTGCTTGTATTAAATGTGATGTTGGCGGTTTGAGTGATTCCCGTGGAGAGGCATGTAGCCGTGATGGACTGGGCGAGTTGCCAGTTGTCTGGACGGAAAACAACCGAATTGGTATTGAACACAATGCTTTGGGGAAGATTCGTACGAATGTTGACGGTTACCGGGGCTGCAGGTTCTTCCGTCAATCGAATGATAAAATTGGTAGATGTGCCGTTTAAAACGGTAGTCGCCGTCTCGGGCAGGATCGTGAGATCCTGTGGGATGATGTCCTGCTCATCCTGCTCATCGCAGCCGCATAGAATTGCTCCCATGAACGAAAAAAAGACAATAAATTTCTTAAACATTTGTGACTCCTCATCCCAAACTGGCGTGGTACCAGAATTGCTTTCTACCCAATCTCAGATGGAATTTCCATAGTGTAATGACCCAAAATAATAAGTATTTATGCGGTGTTGCAACTACATATGGTCTTTTGGGAACCATGCTATTCGCCCTTTCGGGCGAATACGCATTTGGTATTTCAGCTATTGCCTTCGGCAATACGCCGAAATAGAGGTGAATTCTGCAATCGATAAGACTATCGTATGTCGAGGAATTGAAAATTGCCCGAAATAGATGAAGTTTCTTTGAGCGTGGTTGTGGCCTGAGATAAATCATGTAGTTCAGAATGATTCGTGTGGTTTGGAGCGGTTGGTATTGTTTCTATGAAGTGGTTGTTGTTTTGAATAGTCGTGAGCTGAGGGCAAAATATGGGGTTTTGTGGTTGATGCGGGGTTGTGCAATTTGGTGTGGTTTAAAGTAGTAGATGTGGTTTTTGAAAACAGAGATAGATCGGGGGTAACCATAGGGTTACCGCTCTCCCATTCCCACCCGCCGACTCGCCGTCCTAACCCCGAATACGATCGGTCTTGGCACACCACCCCCTTTCCGACCTCAAGCGTCGTAAAAAAAAGCATCCCGGTGTGCCTGGCATGCACAGCACTTCAGCATTTGGAACCGCGTCCGGTTATCCAATGCCGTAAACCGCCTCTCGGTTGGCCATGCATTATGTCATGAGGACTCATGTCGTCAGAAAAATCCAGATGTAAACATATTGCTCCTTATTCTAGGGAAGGTCGATTCCTTCAATGATAATGATGCCAGTGAGATCAGCATTGTTACATTTTTTTTTTTGCGAGGGATGCCGTTGGATGAAATAGGTGGAAATTCGCATTGGATATTGGTGATATATAATGATATAGATATTAAGGTCTTATTTTTATGAAGGGGAGAAATGTCATGATGAAGAATTCGAAATTCTTATTGTTGATATTAGCATCATGCCTTGTATTTGGCGCTTGTTCATCAGATGCAGAACTGCATATCCCAGGAGACACGGGGAATGACGATACGGTCCATGATGGTGGGCAGAGCGAGGATGAGACGACGGATGAAGGGGCAGGTGATCCGGATTTGACGACGGATGGGGGGCAGCCGGGAGATGACACTGGCAGTGAACCCGGCGACGGCAGTGAACCCGGCGACGGCAGTGAACCCGGCGAGGGCAGGGAACCCGGCGATGGCAGCGAACCCGGCGACGGCAGT
>JAGACY010000455.1 GCA_017613855.1 Pseudomonadota bacterium | reverse complement strand
CCGAAGCGATGGAAAAAGTCGGCCACAAGGGCGTCATTACCGTCGAAGAAGCCAAAGGTATGGAAACCGTGCTCGAAGTCGTCGAAGGCATGGAATTCGACCGCGGCTATCTTTCGCCTTATTTCGTCACCGATTCGGAACGCATGACCTGTGTACTCGACGATCCTTATCTTCTGCTGGTCGAAAAGAAGATCAGCTCGATGAAGGATTTACTGCCAATTCTCGAAGAAGTCCTGCGTACCAACAAGCCGCTGCTCATCGTTGCCGAAGATGTCGACAGCGAAGCACTCGCCACGCTCGTCGTGAACCGCCTGCGCGGTACGCTCAAAGTCGCCGCCGTCAAGGCCCCCGGATTTGGCGATCGCCGCAAAGCCATGCTGCAGGATATCGCGATTCTGACCGGCGGCCAGGTCATCAGTGAAGATTTGGGCATGAAACTCGAAGCAACCAAGCTGACGCAGCTCGGAAGTGCGCGCCAGGTCACGATTACCAAGGATTCGACCGTCATCGTCGATGGCCGCGGTGCTTCTGATGATATCAAGGCACGATGCGCCCAGATTCAGAACGAGCACGACAATGCCAAGAGCGATTATGACAAAGAGAAGCTCATGGAACGACTCGCCAAACTGAGCGGCGGCGTGGCTGTCCTCAAGATTGGTGCGGCGACCGAAGCCGAAATGAAGGAACGCAAAGACCGCGTCGACGATGCTCTGCATGCTACGCGCGCTGCCTTCGAAGAAGGCGTCATCCCCGGTGGTGGTACGGCTCTGCTGCGCGCTGCAGCCGAACTCGACAAGATTGACTGTGCCGAAGACCTCCGCTTTGGCGTTGGCATCCTGCGCCGTGCACTCGAAGAACCTGCGCGCCAAATCGCCCGCAATGCCGGTGTCGAGCCCAGCGTCGTCGTGAACAAGATTCTCGAGAACAAGAGCTTTAACTTTGGTTACAACGCTGCCAACGATACCTATACCGACCTCGTCGCCGATGGTATTCTCGATCCTGCCAAGGTCGCCCGCGTTGCATTGCAGAATGCCGCATCCGTCGCCGGCCTGCTTTTGACGACCGAAGCTCTCATCATCGACAAACCTAAGGATGATAAGAAGAAATGCGGCTGTGGCTGCGATCATTGCGATTGTGACGATTAGTTTTTAGTTTCTTATTTGTGGGAGTGCTTTTCTTTTGTGCCAAAAGAAAGAAAAGCACCCCCACACCCCCGAAAAGAAAGAAAAGCAATGTGAATCGCCTGTATGGGCGATTTTTTTTACTTTGTTCACGTTAAAAATAATTGTTTTATTGTTCTGCTCATGGATAATCATTGAAGCTTCTCGTTTGATGGGAAGATATGAGGTAATTATTTTCATTCGGAGCCCGTTGATATGAAAAAATTTATCATTTTTGTTATCATAATCCTTATCATTGGGAGCATTTATTATTACAGAAACACGATTATTCAGACGATCAACAATAACGAAATATATCCGATGCATATTGAACTTCCAGATATTGAATTGCCAAAGATGGACTCCATACAGCGGCCTGACTTGGGAAATCGTAAAACAGAATTGTCCGATAAAAAGGGATTGCCTGATATAACTAATTTATTTGAACCCAAGCAGACTGGTGATGATGCTCTCATTCAGGCTGTCATTCGATCCGATGGTGAAGCCGTCGAAAAGATCCTGGCTTCCGGTGATGATGGCGAGTTTATTCAGTTGTTTAAATCTCTCAAACCACAAAAAATATATTCGCTATCAGATATTGCTAAAATCAACTGTAATCCGAGCCCCCTTTGTAAAGATCAGAAGGAACTACCGGAAGAAAATTTGTCAATATGTGTCAATAATTCCTTCTTATCGTTGAATATGGCACTCAAACAACATCCTTCCTGTAAAGCAGAGCTTGAAAAGTATCATGCTGTGACTTCTTTATGTACGCTCAAACAAAATCAGGAAGTATGTATTCAGGATGTTTATCTCGAAGAATCTGTCGAAGCCAGGACTAAGCGGTTGTCCGATATTTCTCAGGCCACAAGCAAGTGCGTGTCGAATCATGTAGATATGACTTCTATGATGACCTGCACTACGAATACTCCAAAGGTTACTCCTTCTCAATTTGAAGCACAGCTTAAATCCTATTGCGATCAGGCTGTCTCATGCAAAGCTTTTACCCAACCATCCGACTGCTTCAAAAAATATCAAAAACTGTTAAATAGTGATTCTCAAAAAGAATGTGAAACCGCTCATTTGAATGCATTGACACAGGAATTGGGTGTACTCAATTATATTTTTAAAAATAATATTACGACTAACCACGAGGGAAAACATTATGATCACTGTGATCTCGTCAAAGATTACGAACAGAATCCTCACATGGAAGACGTATTTGCCAGGGTAAAGACCTATCAGGATTGGATGGCGGAAAAGGAAAAACGTGAGAATGCTGCAGCACAGACATGGGTTCGTATTTTCTTATATTTACCCGGGGATATCTCTGATTCGAAAGAAATTCATGATGCTTTGATGGGTTATCCAGAGGGGTACATAGGGTGCAAAATGATGAATCTACCGCACTAAATTCGTGTAATTGAATGGCAATGCCCAAGGTCGCCCGCGTCGCCTTGCAGAATGCATAATCCGTCGCCGGCCTGCTCCTGACGACCGAAGCCCTCATCTTCGACAAAACCAAGGATGACAAGAAGAAATGCGGGTGCGATCTTTGCGACTGTGATGATTAGTTTTGGGTGCCGGGCTATTGGCCGATGGCCAATACGCCCGGCTTTTGCCGCCCGCTATTATTGAGAGACGTTCCATGGAACGTCTTTACAAAAATACGCGGGCGGTTTTGTATTGAGAGACGTTCCACGGAACGTCTTTACAAAAATACGCGGGCGGTTTTGTATTTTGGCCTTTAGCTTATTTCACAAACCGCTTGATTTCACACGTATGCTCGTTCGTCTTTTCATCATAATTCACGGCGACCAATAATAAATTGCCCTGATATTTATCCATCACATCAAAATACTGTTTATTCTCGATTTGCTGCAACGCCGCGCCCGTGCTCTTATTGCGTTTGAGTTCGACGATCATCGCTGGCACATTGGGAATATACGGAACAAACACCACGTCGGCATATCCTTTTCCTGCCGGCAGCTCGCTGATAATCGTATATCGCGTGTTGGCATAGAAATAGGCAAAACGAATCGCACTCTGCAAACAGGCTTCGTGATTGTAACGCTGTTTGCTCAACAATTGTTGATGCGCCGCAGATAATGCATCCGCCACGGCTTGTGCGTCGCCCTCGACCGTCTTGTCTAATAATCGTTTCGAATTGTTTACAATCTCTATGGCTTTTGCATAATCGGGATCATCCTCGATGGCGTTGATCCATTCGGAACGAATTTCGTGGTTTGGGATATAGCATTGCTGCGCATTGTCGTCGTATGCCAAATATCCCAGATGGATTAAGTATGTATAAACCGCATCCTTGGAATGAAAGTCCGTCATGGTGTTTAGAAACTTTGCGACGTTTACGTCGAGATGTTCTCCCGCAATCATGGCCTTGATATCATCCTTGATGCCTTCAAAATTCATCGAAATGTAAGTTCTGATCGAATCGTATGATCCCGTTTTTGTCCAGTAATTGCCAAACTTTCCGCAGAATATCGCTTCCACCACAGAATTTGGGCTGTACAGATGAAATGTTTTTTTATGATATCCATCATTCATCGTATATCCATCATACCATCTTCTGCATTCATCAAAATCCAAATCATATTGTTCACATAAAGCATACGTTTCTTCTTTGGTAAAACCGACGTATTCTGTGAGCTGTTTCGATTCCGTCATGGTATATTCTCGAAACAGATTGAGCTTTGACTGAATTCTGTCGCGCACAATGGGAAAAATCCCCGTCAGATAGACTAGGGCAAAGGCCGGCGCAAGGTCCGCATTTTTGAACATGCTGTTTAAAAATGCCAAGTATGGATCAAAAATCGTCGCACTGGCCTTTTCTCGCACGAGGACGTCGTATTCGTCGATAATCACGACGAATTTCACTTTCGTTTTTTTGTACACTTTTTCGATACAATCGACGAGCTGATCCGCTTGATTTATGCCGCAGTCAGGAAATTCTTCCATCAGTTCTTCGCGTATCTTGGCTGTAAACAGCGGCACGATGTCGACTTTACCGTTCGATTTCGAAGAGAACGCGTTCACGTCGAATTTGATGACATTGAATGCATTCAGGTACGTCTCGAAATTGTCGGTCTGCGCGATCTTGAGCTTCTCGAGGATCGGACGCGAGTTCGCATTTTTGCCATAGTAGGCTGCAATCATGTTGCCGGCCATCGTCTTGCCAAATCTGCGCGGACGCGCAACGCAGACAAAGCGCTCCTCCGTGTTCAGCAGTTGATTCAGCTCATTAAGGATCATCGATTTGTCGACGTAAATCCTCGAGTTGGCCGAAATTCTCAACATTTCTTCGCTTGGATTGACATAAAACCCCATGATGGACCTCCTGCTGCGGCGTGCATTAAGCACACGGGAGTGGATGTTACCATGCACAGCGAGGGTTTACAAGGGCGTGCGCATACGACTCGCTACAGCGGCTGTCAGGGCGACCACATTGGGGTCGCACTGACTGCCGAATGGTATGCGATAGCAACGCCCCGCGGGGGAAATCTTACGTACCATAAATGTCT
>JAGACY010000454.1 GCA_017613855.1 Pseudomonadota bacterium | reverse complement strand
GTTTTGCATCTCAATTCCGCATACCGCATTCCGCATTACGCATTCCGCATTAACACACCGATGCATTCGCCTTTTTTTACACTGCGGTGAAGATCGCCTTCGTAATGATCAAACATGGCGTCATTTGGACCATCATAGAGAATATCCATGCGAATTTTCATGAATTCGAGAATGGCAATGATTTCTCCGGGCTTAAGTATTTCACCATTTTTTTTAAGCGGGATGCCCGTTTCATCTGTACAGGTCAGGAAGCCGTCCGCAGGTGAAACGATCGATAGGTTTGTACCATCATGATTGGATGGTACCGATGTATTGTCAACATTGCTCAGCTGTGCGATGGGAGTACCGGTATGAACAAAAGCTCCGGATACAGCGAGATATTCCAGATGACCATGAAAACTCGGGATGACAATTGGGAGTTTTTCATTGAGCCGGATGAGATATCCGATGCGGATTCCCCCATCGGCATCACTGCAATTGGAGGATGGCCAAAATCGGCCGACTCCCGGTGAATAGATGATTTTGGAATCGCAGGTCATCTTCAGGATCTTTGCATTATTCCAGGCTGTGCTGAGCAAATGTGGATATGGGGTTATGTTTAGCTTATAGCTTATAGTAGAAAAAGGATTTACCTGAGTTTCAGACTTTTGCCATCAAGACCGAACAAACGTCTGCAAGCTAAGAGCTATAAGCTATAAGCTTGAATGTAAATATCTATTGCAAAACGCTCTGCAATCGTACAGCAATGCTAAAAAATAACATCGCCGTATGCCGAAGGCATAGGCGATGTGCGCATGGCGTATTGGGCGAAGCCCAATAGCCGGCGCGACTACAAAGTATCTTCAATCGATTCGTCATCAATATTGTAGATGGCAATAATATGCGCATTCGCGTCCGAAATGAGCAGGTATTGGCTGTCACCGGTCGTAAACCGAATGATAGATGAAGGTGCGCTTGCCATACCGACAGACAGCGTCGAAAGTCCGGTTCGGGTCGTAAATTCAAACGCATCATCGCGTTTAAGCGTAGAAGCATTATTGGGCATTTGAATGGAGAAAAATGCCGTTTCTGCATCATACGTACTTGTTCTTTCGGCAGGGATCGAGAACCGTGTCTGTCCAAAGGGATAAAGCGGATTATCGATGCAATGGCTGCCGGCTGTATAGCGACGGTTTACAAAAGTCGAATTGCTTGTCAGGATCCACTGATGCGCAGCGCGAATTTCAAATTCAAGTCCGTTGCTGAAACATTCCGGGGCAGGTAAATTCTGAGCATAGCCTTCTTCCGCAATAGGTTTAATCTGCAGCGAATTGGGCCCCACATCGACGATTTCCCATTCGAGTATCGGCTGATTTCCATCTGCATCTTCATAAAAAGAGACACACTGCGGGAAGGAAGTGTTGACGTTTCGTTGTGTCAGTACGAGATGATCGCCATTTTGTGCCCCAAGTGCACAAAGATCAATGTGGGTCCGGAAAACGCCGGTCTGGCTGAAATAGCCATCCGAACGTGTTTCGCGTTCGAGCGTGCCTTCGTAGGTCAGACGCCAGGTTTCGGATGCCATAATCGTATCATAAACGACGTAGTGCGGCTCTCCTGTTTCCGGATTCGTCATGCTCAACGTGGATGAATTGGGGAAATAACCGACTGCGGGACGCGTTCTGAGATCGATGACCGGCAAATCCTGATCGGTACAAATGCGGCCAACGCAGCGAATGACGCCGATATACGTTGCATCATCCGAAGTATCTGTCACTCGCATGGCGAGTTCGTCGATAGAATTGACGAGAACATCATTGTAATAGTGCGAATAGGTTTGGCCGATGAGATACTCGGTCACATAGCCATTCGTCGAGGACACATAAGCGACTGCGCGTTCCGAGACGACTTTATGACCATTTTTTTCGTATTCGGTTTCAGTCCGGATTGCCGATGCCACATCGAGAGCGAGACGCGAAGTCGGAATGCCGACGACACGTTGTCTGGGGTACCAACCCGAACGATCGATGGTATTTCCGGTGGCCAGATCGATGACAATCAGCTGAGAATCAACTGGATCGAGCACATAAAGCCAGCGGCCTTTGGGATCAATGCTGATTGCCCCACGGCCATTGGAAGCCAGGTCAACTTCGGAGAAGCCATTTTTGCCGTAGCATGCCAAATCTTCCAGATCGGCATTTCCATCGCCGTCATTGTCAATGCCATCTCGGCACAAACCACTCGAAAGCGCCATTTCATCAGATGAACTGTCTTCGTCCATAATGGGCCATCGGCATTTGATATCATCCCGATCCGAATCTCCGTCCCCGTCATTGTCGGTGCCATCGCCACATGTACCAAGCGTCATGGGCTGAAATCCAGCCTCTTCGGAGGCGTCGTTTGACGCTACGCATCCCGGATCGAGGGCATCAATAAAATAGTCTCCATTGTTGTCGATGCCATCCCCGCATTCACCGATGCCCAACCAGCCGACTTGTTCTTTGGAGGCATCCAGGCCTTCAGAGCTCCAGGGATAAAAACAGGTTGGATCCTGTGCATCCATCAAACCATCATTATTATTATCGATGCCATCGGCACAGGCGAATCCGGCTCCCAGTCGTTCGATTTCACAAGGATACTGAGATGAACCATCCATACAGGCACCCGCTGTATCATTCCAGCCAAGTACCGAGATATAGCGCCGATCCCGATAAGAAACATAACCTTCGGGCAACGACGGGTGATCGACATAATCCACGGGAATGCCATCCATCGTTATGACATTTTCCCAGGTTACGGTGATATTATCCTTGCTCAGCTTACACGTTGCAGGAAGGGAATTCTCGGTTTGTCCGCAGTTCAACTGGATGCGAAGCCGTCGAAGTGTGCCGTCGAGAAAAAACACATAAAAAGCATGATCCTGTTTGGCATAGATGACTTTGCTGGGTGACTTGTCGAGTTCCTGAAACGCAATTTCCCGATTATCATTGACTGAAATAATCGACATATCGTTGTGAATGGTGCTTGTGAGCACAACGATTGCACCGAATTCATCTGCAGCAAGCGATTGAGGCATCTCACCGACAGGTATTGAGGTTACTCCAGGAACAGAGCTGGTAATGTCGATGACTTCAAATTCGTTTTTGCGGGGATAATAGGGAATGTAGGAAAGCGTTCCCGTCCCGATATTGGCTGCATAAACAGCCTGTGTAAAATTCCCGCCCTGAGCTGCACAATCTGTTTCATTCAATCCCACAAGATTGCCATTGACCGAACACCGCTCGACGAGCTGCATTTCTCCGGGCATGTTGAGGGCTGCCAGCGTCGATGTATTGCTGTCATCGCATGCTGCAAAAACAATTGCAGATACACTCAGCAAACAAAGTGTCAAAGAACGATTCGTCATGAAATATCCTTATCCATCATTCAGCAGTATCGGCTGTTTTTAGGTATTCATTAAGCAAAACGGGATTGAGCGGATCCGAAATATCATATTTCGAAATGGTCGATGCAATAAAGTTGACAATATAAAATGCATCCCCCTGAATCGAATAATCATAGGGTCCATCGCCCACTTCGACGGTTTTGATAATTTCCATGGTCCTCGGATCGACGATGTAAAGCATGTCGTCAACCACGCTCGTCAAATAGAGTACCCCTTCCTCTGCACTGCCAATCCAGGCAATTTTGAGCATATCAGCAGGCAGCAGCAGCATCTGACTGACCTGTGCCTTATCCGTGGCAAGATCATTTTTGGCAAGTCCGGTCACATCAATTTTAAATAACGATTTTGGGTATTGATTGAGGAGGTAAAGATTCTTCTTGAGCGGATCGAGCGCCATTCCGCGTCCCTGATAAGCACTTCCACCGGATGGAATTGTCACGGTTTGATTGGCATAGAGCCCCAAAACATTTCCTTCCGCATCAATGGCAGGAGAAATAATGGAAAGATTGCGAGCCGCTCTGCCGGTAACTGCAAATCGTTCTCCGCCAAGCCACAAGACCTCACTGGCACTGTAGACATAAGATGCCGTCGCATGACTAAAGGATAATTCTCCATCCCCGTCTTCCATCACCGTCATGGCAGTCACTCTGGCATTTCGTTGCTGTGCGATCATGAGAAGATCAAAATTAACACGTTTGGTATGCTCTACCCCTTTGCTATCGATGATTCTGGTCTCACGAAAACTTCGGGTAATCGCTATGTGAGTAGGATCGTCATTCAGAATAATACGGCATTTAGCCAGAGAATCTGAATCTTTTGCTTTTGGACAATAAACGGTGCTTCCATCCTCCGAAATTTCAAACCAAACGAGTGCATCATCTTCGCGAGTAACCGTATATCCGTGACGTCCGTCTGTCGAAAGGACAACATTGCCCGAAAAACTCCCCATGCGCTTTGAAGAGGGCAAAATCTGATTGGTTTCCAAATCGATGACATAGAGAGCACCACCGTCGGACGCCCGATAATTCAGGTCAAAGTTGGATCCTGCCACATAAGCATACCGACCATTGGGATGGATCGCTATCCCTGTGGGATCTTCAAATTTCCCCAGATTACTCGCATCTCCGACAAGTTCAGATGCACATCCGGCAAGCATCAGAACTGCCATTAACAATGATATGGATACAACATCAATCGCCTGAAAATGTCTTTTCAAACCAAGACCTCCATCGCGCGCCCAACCATTCCATGGCGCAAAATCCGTTGCACACTACACACAATTTGATTTTCTCTCAAGTACATTATGAATATGCGATATGCCATGACCAAGCCTTTTCACGACGGTTGCGACTCACCCGGGGATCTGCCCTTAACTCGCACTATTCGTTATTCACTATTACGTATTCACTCATAAAATGCCCTATGCCCAATGCGCAATGATTTAAGTATTCTCATGGTTATGGCTAAAGAATCGTGGTTCTTGATCTTAAAGGAAAAGGAAGTGAATAATTCAATTGACCTGCGCAATGGGTTGAATGGTCACCTTTTATCAACGAGAAAATCAGTGTGCTTCATTCTTGAAATTTTTAGAGAAATGATGTAGGTGTATGTAGGGTCATTAGACTACCCAACCAAGATTAATCTTAAAAAATAAACATACTCCTTAAGGATCCTCAATACTATGGAATGCGCTGGACAAAAGATTTCTTCCGCAATGACGCGTAAAACATTGCAGGATGAATATACTGCCGGTGAGCGTGATTTTCGTGAACGTCGTTTTGATGGTCTGGATTTGAGTGATATGGAACTCAGCCAATGCGATTTCAGTGGTTCTTCGTTTATCGGAGCGAACTGTTCAGGCTGTCAGTTTAAAGACTCAAACCTGACCAAAACAGACTTCACACGTGCAAATCTCTCCCGGGCGTATCTCACAGGCAGTGATTTAAGTTGGTCAAAATTATCCGGTTCCGATCTTGTGGGAGCTGATATGCACAAGATTACGGCACGTGCAGCCAACTTCTCAAATGCCCTGATGATTCGTACAAAGCTGAATGATGCAGATTGCCTTGGAGCCATCATGACCGGTATTAATGCAACGGCCGCTCAGATGGAATCCATCAATCTCGAATGTGCCAACCTTACGGGTGCGGCACTGATGAATGCCAATCTTACGGGTGCCAATTGTTCATGGACCAACCTCTCCGATACACGACTTAACTGGGCTATCATGACATGGTGCCAACTGGAAGCGGCAGACCTTGAAAACGCCAATATGACGGGAGTCAATATGCAGGCTGCTAATCTCAGCTTTGCAAATCTGGACAATACGACGCTTACCGGTGCTGATTTCTTTTTGGCTAACTTTTCCGGGACACTTCTCCCCAGAGACGTGCTTCCCACGGCCAGACTCTCTTCCTCCCGTCTGACAAGCCAAACCTATGCACGTTCCCAATGGCCAAGAGAATTATTGCGGGATTGGCAGCGAAAAGGTGCCATCATCCTCGATTTTGAAGCACTGCCAAGGGATGTTCAGGCTTTTATCCGCGAAGGCGATTGTAATCTTCGGGTATATTTCAACTTCTCCATCGATCATGTCGAACGGACGGCCATTGAAATCCTCATGGCGCTTGCAACGCAGCCGAACAATGCCCTACGAATTCTCTCAATTGCCAACGAGAATTCGGATCACAGTCAGATTGCGTTCTACTCTTCGGATATCACTGAAATCGAAAAATTTGTTTCAGTTTTAAGGAAAAAGTCCTGGCAGACGGATCCCAGAGCAATTCTGGATGTTTATGAAAATTTCAAGGCCAGAGCGCATTTTGAAGATTTTGACATTCTAAAGACGCTCGATGAAATTGCTTCGCATATTTATCATATTCAGGCCTTAATTCCCGTCAGCAGCGATGACCGTACGACACAGCTTCAGACACGACTTGAGCCCGGTGACAGCAAAGTGAACAATAAAACGCAGATTTCCTGGTCGAGCGTTTCTTTGCCCAGAGTTCAGCGTTAGATTGAGCGCTGTGTACCCAAATACTACTCAAAAAAATGCGTTCAACGGAGCGTGATTTCTTCTCATTGCGCATTGCCATTTGAAACCAGCCTAAGAGTCATACTCGGGAGCAGTTGGTTCAATTGCGCATTGCGCATTGCGAATTACACATTTTAAACTTGTCACGTTGCCCGGAAATGGTTTATGACATTCAATAAGTCGTAGAGATGGAATACCATCCGTATATGTCCATTTTCGAGAGGTAACCAAGTGAATAAGCCATTTGCCCGTTGTTTTGTTCTCTCTGTGATTCTGTCTGTTCTGGCTACCGTTGGTTGTGGTCTTTCAAATGAGACGCCCCAAATAAACAGAGATCATGTTTATGGACAGAATGATGAAAACACCATCATGCTTTGTACGGATGGTCTCGATAATGATGGCGACACGCTGAAAGACTGCGATGATCCCGGGTGCCGCTGCACGGATTCATCCGATATAGATAAATGTCCTGCGACTCATCCTGGCGCAACCGTTTGCCCGGGTTCTACCGATGAAGATACGGGAATTTGGCAACCCAAAGAAAATACCGTCTTTGCATGCGGTGACGGCAAAGATAATGACGGTAACGGTTATGCAGATTGCAAAGACAACAACTGCAAACAAACAGCCGCTTGCTGCGTCAAAACCGTCGACAGGGAATCGGACGATCTGTGCGCCGATGGCATCGACAATGACTGTAATGGATATACGGACTGCACAGACAACAACTGCAAAAAATCCCCTCTCTGCTGCACACCTTCGGGCGCCGAAAATGATCAAGCATCATGTTCCGACGGCATCGATAATGACTGCAACGGCTATGCAGATTGTAATGATAATAACTGCAAAAAGACTGAGGCTTGCTGCAAATATACAAGCGCTGAAACATCACTTGAGCAATGCATGGACGGAATCGACAACGACTGCAACGGCTATATGGACTGCCGCGATTATAGTTGCAGCAACTCAGCTGATCGTGACGTAAGGCTTTATTGCTGTACACCAAAAAGCGAATCGACCTATGCTGCATGTACAGATAATCTCGACAATGACTGCGATGGTTATGCGGATTGCAACGATGCTTCGTGTTACGAAATTGCCGATCCACAGGAACTCAATCAGTTTGAATTAAAATGCAAAAATGATGGCATTATACTCGACCATACCCTCGTCGATGAGCTTAAAGTTCTGGAATACTTTGCAGAACTCAAAAAAGGCGTACCGCTTGCTGTCGTCGATTATAATGAGGATACATGCTCCGATAAAGTAGATAACGATCTCAATGGCCTCATAGACTGTGCAGACTCCAATTGCGCAAATGTCGCCTATTGCCAGGACATCGAAGATGAACCAGCCCCACGTCCTGCGGGGTTTGAGTCTCTCCCAACCGAACAGAGAAGAGCCATCTACGCTCAGGAAATGCAGTTATGCACGGATGTAGACAGCGATAACCTCCCCATCGACAACGATAAAAACGGAAAAGCCAACTGCGATGATTATGAATGCAGTGTACTCGCCGCTCGCTCCCAGACTTCCAAAGACTCCGCCATTGAGGGCTTCAGATTCACTTGTCAGCCCACTCAAGAAGATGAATCTCAATCACCCGATCAAAGCGGAAATGAATAATACTTAAATCGCGGTTTATACCGCGATTTTTTTATATCTTAACAAAACGAAATTCATACGCCCTTATTCTGTATTTGGACAATACATCACATCATTCTTTAAACACACATGCCCCTGGCTTCTGAATTAAAACAACGCATACACCTCCAATGATTCATGACGAAGGAAATTGATATGTCAGCTGCTAAGTTTGCGACATCCCCCATACTCAAGGTGTTACCGCCCGGTTTTCAGCGCATACTTAACTATACCATGCATGTCGCTAAGATTCCTGGCCTTAAGCATGACGGTTATGACATTACCTTCATACATGGCATTGCCGCTGCGGCTGCTACCTGGATGCCACTCATCCGGCATCTGATACCTCATGCCAGAAAAATCATTGCTTTTGATATGCCCGGACATGGGCTTTCTGCTGACCCCATTCCGCCTTTTTCCTGTGAAGATGCATACAATGCCGTCTGTGAATGCCTCATCAAAAACCTCGACCCGACGCACCGGAATTTGATCGTCGCCAATTCCCTGGGAGGTGGCTTCGCACTCAAATTTGCACTCGAGAATCCCAATCTCGTTCAACGATTGGTACTCATTTCACCGGCTGGCGCACCATTCCCGACGACCGCACACGAACTCATAGACTGGTTTGAACCCAGCAACCTGGAAGAGGCGGCCAACGGATTAAAAAAAGTTTTTGCATTCCCTACAAAAAAAGCCTATTTGCTCGCTCCGGTGCTGCGTTATTACTCCGCACGTCCGGGCTTTAAATCACTCATGAAATCTATCAAAGAAATAGATTCCAATCCTGACTGCAATCTTCGCGCTTTACTCTATTCACCACAGGAACTGGCCGATTTTCACACACCAACCCTGCTGATATGGGGAGATCGCGATATGATCCTGCCCAGACAAATGCGCGATTTCTTTGATGCCCATTTACCTGATTCCACAACACGACTCTTTCCCTCGAATTTCGGACATTGTCCGCAATTCGAACAACCCGCAGAATTGGCTTACTATATTTCCGACTGGCTTAATACTTCTGCAACTCCATGACAGGATAATCCTGCCCTCCCCGGGCTTCGTCATTCATTCTTCATTTTTCTTTCTTCATTTACAAAAAGGCGTCTTCTATGGTTCCTAAAATTGTAGGTATCGCAGGTGGTACTGGTTCCGGCAAAACGACTCTCGCCCGTAAAATTCGTGAAGGCCTTGGCGAAGCAAGCAATTTAATCCAATTCGACTGGTACTACCGCGATCTCTCATACCTGCCGCTAAAAGACAGGGAAGAAGTCAATTTTGACCACCCATCAAGCCTCGAAAGCGAACTGCTCGTCGAACATCTCAGACAACTCAAAAGCGGACATGCCATCGACGTACCCCTTTACGATTTTAAAACACATTCCCGCGTTCAGGACGAGACCATTCATATCGAACCCCTTCCCGTCATTGTCGTCGAAGGAATTCTCCTCTTTTGCTTCGAACCCCTGCGAGAAATGCTCGACATTAAGGTCTTTGTCGACACGGATGCCGACATCCGCGTTTTCAGAAGAATTCGACGCGATATGAGAGAAAGAGGGCGCGATTTTAATTCTATCCGAAAGCAATACTACAAAACAGTCCGCCCGATGCACCTCGAATTTGTCGAGCCTTCAAAACGATATGCCGATGTCATTATTCCCGAAGGTGGTAATAATCTCATTGCACTTGACCTGATTATCGAAAGACTCAAACAATTTGTATGAGTGATATCACCAGAGCCACCATGCGTTTTTTTATGGGCATTTGTTTATGGTGGCTCTTTGTTTCTCCAGTTTTTTATGGCACGCTGTCCCTGCCTTTTTTGATTGCTTCTTCACTCGCATTGTCAGCGTGGATTGCTGGCCATTTTTTTAAGAAAGCAGCCAAAACACTGGATCTTATCTTCTTTGCAGCCATTCTGGCCATGGTTGTATTGAACCAGAACAAATGGGTATTACCGCCTATTCTGATGGGATGTATTTATCTATTTTCTTGCGTAATAATTTGTTTTTTAAGAAAAAAAATCGTTTCTTCGCACGTACATATACATCCTCAGCAGCCGCCCAGAATGCCCATTTTATTGTATTTATTGGGCTTCTTTGTGATTTGGGCTATCGGATTGCTCACCACTGCGATATTCCCGTCCGCTCATGCACCGGTTATTCTCATGTTCTGGACATGCCTGATGTTCATCTTATTCAATGAAATCAGCATGCTGGCCACAAACGCGCTCTGGGTCGGCTACAAAACAAGACGCGAATGCTTTGTTTCCACAGGCAAATGGAGATTCCGTTTCATCTTTGCGGCTTTGCTGCTCGTTATATGGCTGGGATGCAGTCTTTTCATCTTTCTATGATTGTTATACGACGCCGCTATCTGCGATACGCGGCGTCAAAGCCGCTATCTGCGATACGCGGCTTTAAACATACAAGAAAGGCCGCCCTTAAGGCGGCCTTTCTTTTGCAATTCAAAAAGAGAAATCTTATTCCTCATCCTCATCAAAATCGTCAAAATCATCATCTTCGTCGTTAAAACGAACGATTAAAGGCATCTTGGCTTCAATGGCTTCATTGAGTTTGGCACTCAGAATGTACCAGCCAAATTTGGCGTTGCGATAAGGATCATCGTCATCAAAATCGACATCGGTTTCGTCGATATTCACAGATGTATCGATGTTCAGAACCTTGGCGATATCATCCAATTCACGGCGAAGACCAACCGTCGAGGAAATATCAATACTGCCGTCATCCTGCTCGCAGCAGCAATCATCATCGCCGCAGTCACAATGATGTTCTTCTTCTTCTGCATCTTCATCTTCATCATTGCTGATGTTGATTTGAGAAACAAACGGCAGATCGATCGGCAGACAAATGAACTCAAAGCTGTTGCCAATCGAAAGAAGATGATTAAAACGCTCGACATCTTTGCCCGAAGCTTCATCGAGGACTTCATCCTCAAGACGCTCAAAAACCGGTGCATCCCAGGGTTGTTCTGGGTCAAATTCAAAATCATCGAGATTGCCATCCAGTTCCAGTTTGGCGGCAACCGCATGGAGTGATGCCAACTGCATGTCATCGATCACATCCACGGAAATCTCTTCATCACTTTTGCTTGGGTCAAGCTCCGGTTCTTCCCAGCTGACAGTCTTGCCATAATGATCGGAGAGCACTTCCTGTAACTCAGAAATGGAGTGTTCGACATCCGTATTCTCGTCGCCCATCTCTGTCCAATACTCACGCAATGACATGGAAAACAGTTCAAACATACTTACTCCTCTTCTGAAAATGTGCTTTTAAGCACGGTATTTAGCCGACAAAATGTCGAAAAAAAATACTTTCAAATCAAACGTTTCGCCTATCAGGCGAGTTTGCTTGTTTACTCTTTTTTTATTCGAAAATGCAAGCGGAATTGCTGTTAATCGCTTGACAAATTTGAACAAAATACTAAATAACGCCGCGGTTGAAGGCGGACATGTAGTCGCTGCCTGAGGCAGACGTGCCAAAGGGAGAGGAAAGTCCGGGCTCCTCGAGGAAGGATGATCGCTAACGGCGACCGAGGGCAACCTTAGGGAAAGTGCCACAGAAAACAAACCGCCATGACCTCGGTTATGGTAAGGGTGAAACGGCGGAGTAAGAGCCCACCGGTGTGTTGGTGACAACATACGCTAGGTAAACCCCATCCGGAGCAAGATCGAACAAAAGTTGCTGCCTTATCGGCAGCCGGGCATCCTCGCCCGTTCCTTTGGGTTATGATCGCTTGAGCTTGCAGGCAACTGAAAGCCTAGATGAATGACTACACTGCTGCATCCCAATGATGCTGCACGACAAAACCCGGCTTATCGTCCGCACTTCAACCCTGCTTTCTGCTCCTCCCAATGGATGAGGAGAAAACCACAATGCAATCGTATTCGTAACGATTCAGCCCTTTGCATAGGCCAATTCACTATTCACGATTCACTGCCTTTAAAATCAAGAACTACGACGCTTTAGCCATTGCCATGAGAATGCTCTAATAGTTGCGCAGTGCGCAGTGCGTATCGCACATTTTATCAGTGAATACGTAATAATGAATAACGAATAATGTTATGAACAGCGCCCCGGATGAACTGGAACTCCCCCATAGATTATTGACAAATATCCTGTATCGAGTATAGTTAGTATATGAGGATAGAGAGTCATCTTAAGGGCTTTGAGGGATTTGTATACTTATATGGTTTCGAAAAATTTTAGAGATAGCATTCCGGCTACAAATAAAGCAATCTGGGATAAAGCCATTCAACAGGAGAACTTTCAATATGCAGCTTCTCTGCTTACCCAGGCCGGAAATATAGACGACGCAATTGATTTCTGTACTCAAAAAAATATTATTCCAGAAGCCATTGATATCGCAGTACAAAATCAAAAATTTGATAAAGCGATGATGCTTTGCCGGCAAATCAACGATGAATCAAGACTCGCTGATATCCTGCTGCTCAAAGGTGAAAAAGAAAAAGCCGCTGATCTGCTGGCAAAATTGCAACATAATGAACAAGCCGCAAAATTGTATTTTAGCATTAAACAATACGAAAAAGCGGCCGTACTTTATGCACAAATCAAACAATATATGAACGCCATCATGTGTTACCAAAAAAGTGGTAATACAGAGAAACAGCTGGAAATGCAGCTCGCGGCTTTTGAAAATGATCTCGAAATTGCCAATGGAGACATCCAGGCCGTTAGTGTAAGCAGAATGATGGCTATTTATGCAGCCAAAACGTTACTCGAAGATCCAAACACAGTCCCAAGAGCGCTACAAATCCTCAAAAAAGCTGAAGCACTCGAAACAACTGCTGAGGAACTCATGAGTGCACAAAAATATGATCTCGCTGCACTCTGTTTTGAACATGACCAGAATTGGCAGCAAGCTATTGAAGCCTATAAATTGGCCCAAAAACCGGATCAGGCTATCAACCTTTGTAAAGATATTCAAAATGATGAACTCGAAATTCAGGTTCTTCAATTCTTTAAACTTGATTTCAAACTGGGCTTCAAATACGCCAATCTAAAACGATACGATGAAGCCATTGCTGCTCTTAAAAGAATTGACAGCAATAGCGCTGAATATGCTTCTGCACTCGAACTGCAGGGGGATATCTATTGCAAAATTAAACGATATCAGGATGCCGTCCTGTGCTACGAATCCCTCTTCTGGCTCGATCTTTCCAACGAAAAGATTTGCCGCATCGCCTATAAAGCGGGCTATAGCTACGAAGCCATGGAGGATTATCAGAATTCACTCAAGAATTATCAAAAAGTTTACGACATCAATCCCAACTTCCACGAGATTTCTCAAACACTCGATCAGGTGGCTAGTAAACTCAGAGTGAAAACCAATTCAACACGAGACAGACTGACTCAATCCAATACACAGGAACATGCCGTAACAGCTGGGCGCGTCCTTCGAATGGCTCCCTCAACTGGCGAACGTAAACGCACTCCATCCATTTATATTGGCGAAACGGAAGTACCTGCGGTCAGTCTCGAACGCTATAAAATTCTCGAAGAACTCGCACACGGCGGCATGGGCGTCGTTTATAAAGCAACCGATACACTCCTCATGCGTACCGTCGCACTGAAGGTCCTTTCACAAAAACTCAAGGATAATCAGGTCGCACTCGAGTACTTCATGCGTGAAGCCCGCGCGTCTGCAGCGCTTACACATGTCAATATCGTTACCGTCTATGACATCGGCTATTTTGATGACAATGTCTAT